>JAFACJ010000563.1 GCA_023425615.1 Actinomycetes bacterium | reverse complement strand
CCGTGTGGTCGTCCAGGTCCGAGCCGTCGAAGCCGAGCACGATCCGCGTGCCGCGGGGCACCTCGCGCGGGGCCGCGCGGCCCTCCCAGTCAGCGCCCTCGATCCACGCCGAATGACCGCTGACGATTCTGTTGCCGAAGAACCGCTCGGCCTGGCCGGGGTCCTTCAGCAGCAGCTCGGCGGCCTCGGCCTCGATCGCGTCCAGGTCCACCCACGGGGACCCGGCGTAGACGATGCGGTGGATGCGCGCCCGGTCCCGCTTGTTCTTGTAGGACAGGTGCGCCGGGGCCAGCGGGTGGTCGCGGAAGATGTCCCCGACCTTCGCCGCCATCTCCGCGGTCTGCTGGGCGACGGACTGCTCCGAGGGGTCCCACCCGTTGGTGTACTCCCACGCCCGCCCGCCCATGCCGGCCAGGCCGCGGCGCTGGGTGTCGGCGACCTTCGCCATCTTGTTCGTCGCCGTCCAGATGCCCGTCTCGTCCTGGGGGACGAACGTCACGCGCTGGCCGAGACGGGACTGCGCCGAGGAGGTGACGACGTCGATGCGGCCGTCGTTCGGCAGCCGGGTGAACATCTCGCCCGTCTTGGGGATCAGCTCCGACAGCGGGCCCTTCTCGATCATCGGGCGGAGCGCGTCATAGATGTTGCCGACCTGCTCCTCGCTGGTGGCGGTGAGCTGGATCAGCGGGGTCGGCCACGGCATCCCCATCGGCTCGCCGGGCTCGTACTCATACGTCCACCCGCACCCGCAGCCCCAGTCCGAGCAGCGGTAGACCTCGCCACCGGTCGCCCACCCGGCGAACAGCGCCGGACCGACGCCCTCCAGGCAGACCGTCGCCGCGGTGAACGGGCCCTTGCCGGTCTTCTGCGGGCGGACGGTCTGGGAGCGGCGGTAGTGGAAGGCGGTGGCGAGCTGGCCGATCTGCGCGGTCGGCCGCACCCGGTAGTGGTTGACCAGGTTCCACAGCTGCCAGTTCGAGGTGACGAACGGCAGGCCGGCGTTGAAGCCGTCGGGGATGACGCAGTGCGCTTCGATCCAGTCGGTACCGAGAAAGCCGAGGGTGGGCCAGCGGACGACCTGGTCAGGAATCCCCGTCGTCATCTTCGCGCACGATCTTCAGCCGGTCGCGCGACGACGGGCGCTTGGGCGGACGCGTCCGCTCCGACGGCTCATCGGGGACCGATGTCGGCGCCGCGGCGATGCGCCACCGGTTGCGCAGCATCCCTTGAGTGGACAGGCCGAGGCTGTCCAGGTACTGCCTGACCACCTTCTGGAGCTCGACGGAGGCGCGCGGCTCCTCGGCGCGGGCGAGGTTCCGCACGAACAGGGCCACCTCGTAGGTCTGCCCCAGCCGCTCCCAGGCGACGGCCTGCGGACGCGACCACAGGTCGAACCACAGCTCATCCTCACGGGGCGTCTGGCCGAGCAGCGGCCAGGTCGGCGGTGCGGCCTGCCTGCCTTCGGGCGGCAGCGCGGTCCAGGTCGCGGCATCGGACTTGCGGTCCCGGCGCAGGGCGTTGGGGTCGGGCGGCGGCCCCGAGGCCGCGTGTCCACCTCTGGGCATCGTGTCTCCTCACCGCGTTGCGCGGATCAGGTGGCCGTCACATTGCGTGATGACCGACGTGTGATCTTGGCCCTTTTGACCTGACAGACCGGGCAGAGCCCTCCCGGGCGGCCGATCCCCCTATCAAGATCAGGGGTCCCCCGCCACCCTCTGTAACCATCAGCCGATCAGCATCAGCTGTTCGCCACCGCCGCGGTCGCTCTTGAGGCAGTTGCACATGAAGTGCGCGCACTGAACGTTGGCCGGCTCGTGAGTGCCGCCCTTGGCCAGCGGGATGACGTGGTCCAGCACCGGGGCGCGAGGGTGGGGAACGACCGCCTTGCGGTTCACCTTGCGACGGCACAACTGGCAGGTCCAGTTGTCTCGCTCGAAGATGTAGGTGGGTGAGACCGGGGCGACATAGGCGCTCTTCTGGAGCACGCGGCGCTTGGCCTTGAGGTCGCGGCGGGTGCACTGAGGTGAGCAGTAGTGCGTGCGCGGTGAGTCGTGCACGAAGGCCGTGGCACAGAGTCGACACCGACCCATGTACCAGCGACGTCGCAGCGGACGGAGCGGGCCGGGCATGGCGCGCGGCTGCTTGGGTGGTGGCGTCCACAACACGAGGGCGGTGGAGTAGCGCTTGCGCAGCCCGATCCCCTTGCAGACCTCGGAGCAGTACTTCCCGTCACGCCGGGCGGAGAGGTGTTCCTTCCCGCACGTGAGGCAGATGATCGGGTACTTCGGGTCGGGCTTGCCGTACTGCCGGTTCCAGTGTGTGGAGCAGAGCCCTCGGGCGCGGTGGGCGTTGGTGCAGTCGGGCAGGGTGCAGGTCTTCATGAGGGTCTCCCGGAAATGCGGAAGCCCCGAGCCGGGAGACTCGGGGCTTCCTACCTGCGGTAGCTAGTCGCAGGGTGTTCGTGGGGGGTGATGGTCCGGCCTGGCCGCACGCGCCTTCCACCCCCCCGGACCGAAGGGGCAGCCAGGCCGGACGTCTATCGGGCGTTCCAGCCACCGGGCTGGAGCTGCGCCGTGATCTTGGAGTGGCACGGTTTGCACAAGCCGCGCCCGTACTTCGGGTCGTCGGGGTCCAGGCCGCGCAGTGCGAGGGTGCGCCGGTCCGTCGGGTAGTGGTCAGCCTCGGTGGCCGGCGCCTTGCGGCAGATGACGCACACCTTGTCCCGTGCGAGGACGCCGCGCCTGAACCGTGAGCGGTGCCGTGATCCGTACCCGCGCTGTGCTGCCGTGCCCCGTCTGCGGTCTGCCTCGCGTGCGTGCGCCTGGCAGCGTCCGCCGTCCGTGAGCTCGGGGCAGCCGGGCACGGTGCAGACGGTGCGGCCCTTACGCCTGGCCATGCCGACGGACGAAGAGGTCGGGGTCCGGGTCAATGCCCAGGGTGTGGGCGCAGCGCAGGTAGTCCTCGCGCATGTCCTGGAACAGCTGGTCGACGGCTTCCTCGAACGCCTTCAGCTCTTCGCCGTTCACCCTGCCGCCTTCCGGTGCCGGGCGTACCACTGCTTGGCGATGGGCAGCGCCCAGTCGGGCCGCTCCGCCTCGCACCGTGCGAACACCACTTCGGGCCCGGGGTCCACGATGACCACCTTGGCCTTGTGCCGCCGGTACAGCGCCATGGCGGGCACGGGGATGGAGGTGTGGATGACGTAGACGTCCACGCGCCCGGCGTACCGCAGGGCCCGCGTGATGGCCGCCGCACGCGCTTCCAGGGCGACGGAGCGCACGGGATCGGTGTGGTCGTGGGTGTCGGCTCCGACGGTCAGTGCGTTGGCCAGGCGGTCGTAGTCGATGACAATGTCGCCGGCCTTGGCGTGCTGCGCGACCCAGGTGCTCTTGCCGGCGGCGGGAGGGCCGGTGACGATGGTGAGGGCCACGCGATCACCTCCGGATCTGGAGAGACCGCGCGGCAGTGCGGCTATTTCAGGGTGAGCTCAAGCGGTTTGCTCAGTTGCTCCGGCGTGTACTTCATTCCGCCACGGCGGCCGATCTCGACCCCGTAGAAGTCGTGGCCTCCGGGGACGCCTTCCACCTCGAAGCTCCACTCACAGCCGCGGGGGTTGGTCTGGTAGTAGCCGATGGAGTCCAGGCGGCCGGTGGCGATGGCCGTGCCGTCCGCATCGGTGACGACGACTTGGGCGCCGGGCAGGTCGGCGTATCCGTCGCCCATCATCTGGCAGGGTTCGCCATCGGTGGCCGTTTCGCTGTACAGGGTGGTGCCGGCGGTCGTGGTGATGGTCACGGTGCCGGTGATCCGGAACGCGGGTGCGTTTGACTCGCTCTCGGCGAAGACCAGGAAGTAGGCGGCGCCGCCAGCGGCCAGGAGGGCGAGGGCGGTGATGAGGACGGCGAGGATGACCGGGCGGCGGCTGGACGTGGTGGGGGTGGGGGACGCGTCGAGCATGGGGGCTCCAGACGTTGGGGGGTAACCCGCATTAGACGTCTGGGAGTTTCACTCGCCACCCCGAGTGATGGGGCTGTTGTGCGCTCGTCACCGGCCCGTGACTACCCCGGAAAGCACGAATCCCGGCTCGGTGGCCGGGTTCGGGTGGTGCGTCGCCCTGTTTTCGGGCACGGCGAAGATGCCCCAATTAGACCACGGAATTCGTGCTCTCACCAGCGGACTCGGCGAGTGCGAGGAGCGGGGCGGGCGTCAGATCACTATTCGGGCAGTATGCGCCGGATCTCGGTCTGGTTCCCGACGATCGAAGGAAAGCCAGAGCCTGTGCTCCAGGTTCCGTCTCTCGCGATTATCCGGTAGGAGATCGGGCTGTTCGGTTCGCCGATGTGGCCAGGAACGGTGAGGATTGCCTCGCCTCCACCCCCGATCAGGTAGCCAGGCTTCCCTCCCTTGATGCGGAAGGTGCCCGCGAGAGGTGCGTAGCCGTCGATGTGGACTATGACGGGGGTGCCGTTCCTCATGGTGTTCAGCTTCCCACGAGGAACGGGGCGAGGGCGGCGTGCGCGCGCATGATCTGCGCCGAGTCGTAGGCAGGGGCGGGCCGGCCGCGCCGCCCCGTCCGCCGCGCGGCGACGGGCTGGAGTCGTGCGGCGTGGACGAGGTGGCGGAGTTCCTCGACGGTCATGGGCGGGTCGAGGAGGCGGGCGGCGTCTTCCAGGGTCCATAGGGTCATGCGGCGGTCTCTGGGAGCTGGTAGGTGACGTTGCGGCCGTCGTGCCAGACGAGGGAGGCGATGCCGGAGTATCTGCCGATCTGCATGGTGGCCTGGGGGCGGTGGCCGTTCTCGTCGGTGCAGTCGGGGTTGCAGCAGCGGACGATGCCGGCGCGGCGGCTGAACCGCAGGCTGTAGGTGTGGCAGTAGTC
>JAFACJ010000396.1 GCA_023425615.1 Actinomycetes bacterium | reverse complement strand
GTGCAGGATGTGCCCGGTCCGGCCGCCGGCCGCCCGGATGCTGCGGGCCACGACCGCCGCCCAGGTGTCGACGTCGTCGCGGGTGTAGCCGACCACGGTCGGACGCCCGGTGGTCCCGGAGGAGGCGTGGACCCGGACGACCTGCTCGCGCGGGACGGCGAACATCCCGAACGGGTAGTTCTCCCGCAGGTCGGCCTTGGTCGTGAACGGCAGCCCGGCCAGATCGTCGAGCGACCTGACGTCATCGGGATGGACCCCGGCGGCGTCGAACGACGCGCGATAGTGCGGCACATGGTCGTAGGCGTGCCGCACCGACCACCGCAGCCGTCCCAGTTGAAGTTCGCGCAGCTCGTCCACCGAGGCGGTCTCGATCGGTTCGAGGTCACCCGGACGCGGGCTCAGGTCCTCCATGGCTCTCTTTCTCTCTCGTCTCTCATCGCTCGCCGGATGCCATGCCTCCGGGGTGACCGCGCCACCGGCCGACGGCGATGAGGCCCGGACCGCCGTGCGGGCGAGCGGCTGGCCGCGCGCGGCGACGGCGGTCCGGATGCCGTATGCCTCGGTGGTGCGGCGGAGTCCTAGGTCAGGACCACGCCGCCGTCCACGGAGATGGTCTGGCCGGTGATGTTGGCGGCCTTGTCGGAGAGCAGGAACGCCACCATCTCGGCGATGTCGGCCGGGGTCTGCGGGCGCTTCATCGGGACCATCCCGTCGACGAAGCCGGTGAAGACCTGCTCGGGAGTGGCTCCGGCGAAGGTCGGATCGGTGGCGAGCAGCCACTCGCTGACGGTCCGCCACATGTCCGTCCAGATCAGGCCCGGCATCACCGCGTTGGCGCGCAGCCCGCTCGCCGCCCCGACCCGGGCGACCACATGGGTCAGTTCGAGGACCGCGGCCTTGGAAGGCCCGTAGTCGGCGAGCATCTCCATGCCGAGCCGGGCGCCGATCGAGGCGATGTTGACGATCGCACCCGGGCTTCCGTCACGGCGGCGGACGAACTCCTGGCAGGTCAGGAACGTGCCGCGGGTGTTGACCGCGAAGGTGCGGTCCCACTGCTCGTCGGTCAGCTCGGTGAACGGCATGAACCGCCCGACCCCGGCGACGTTGGCCAGCAGGCCGACCTCGCCGAGCTGCTCCTCGGCTGCGGCGAAGGCGGCCTGCACCGAGTCCCGCCGGCTGACGTCGCAGACGGCGTGGGCGACCTTCGCGCCGCCCGCGGCCAGCTCGCGGGCCCTGTCGGCGACGGCTTCGGCGTTGACGTCGGTGAGCAGCACCGCGTGGTCCTCGGCCAGGCGGGCGGCGATGGCGGCGCCCAGTCCCCCCGCGGCGCCGGTGACGAGTGCGACGTTCACGGCAGCTCCTTGGCGATCTCCGGGGCGAGCAGCAGGGCGGCCCGCTCGGCGGTGATGATGTCGGCGGGGTCGACCTTCTCGATCCTGCGCGAGGCACCGTCCTCGTAGACGTGCTCGCCGATCAGCCGCGCGCGATCGTCGTACGGCCACACGAACGCCAGCGTGCGGGTGAGCAGGTACATGTCGTCGGGGTCCTCACCGGCCTGCACGTTGCCGAACACGCTCTCGCCGAGCATGGCACCGGGCACGAACGCGCAGAACTCGACCTCGCCGGAGAACCCGTGGTCGTTGACGGCGATGTCCTGCTGCTTCACCCACATCACCAGCGCGTTCGCCTTGACCAGCGACTCGTAGAAGGCCTCCACCTCGGCCATCCCGTCCAGGATGGTCGACTGGCCGCCCTCGTGGAGGCGGTAGTGGGGGTGCTCGACGGTCATGGTGGGGGCCAGGAGCTCCTTGTAGCGGCCGGCGACCTCCAGCAGGCCGTGCATCCGGTAGTTCTTCAGGATCGCCCGGTGGCGGGGGTTGTCGGTGGCGGCGATCTGCTTTTCCAGGCCCGCGAACATGTTCGTGAAGGCATGTTCGTAGCGACTCATCGCTGTTCCTCCTCTGGTGTCTGGAAGACCTCCATCGTGTGTGGCGCCCGTCACTCCCGTCCATGACAAGAACAGGCGCCGCCGTGAACCGATCGTTTAACGCCGCAGGCCAGGGCGTGTCCCCGTGGCTTCGGGCGATGTCCCCGGCCGGGGTAGGCTGCGCGTGACGCCCGTCACAGGACGCTCAGGGAGATCGCCATGGACCTCAACCTCCATCTGGTCCGCTACCTCGTCACGGTGGTCGACGAGGGGCATTTCGGCCGCGCGGCCCAGCGGCTGTACATCAGCCCTCCGGCGCTCAGCCAGCAGGTGCGCAAGCTGGAGCGCGCGCTCGGCCTGGAGCTGGTCGATCGCTCGGCGCACCCGCTGCGGCCGACGCCGGCCGGCGAACGGTTCCTGATCGAGGCGCGCGCCGCCCTCGCCGCCGCGGACCGGGCCGTGGCGGCCGTCGAGGCCCACCGGCGGGAGCAGGCGGCGACGCTGCGTGTCGGTTTCGTGTCCGCCACGGCGGGGCCCCGCACGCGGCAGATGGTCGACGCGGTGCGCCGGGAGAAGCCGGGCGTCTCCGTGGAGCTGGTGGAGCTGTCCTGGCCGCGCCAGGCTTCGGCCGTGCGGGAGAACCTCGTGGACGCCGCGCTCGTGCGTCCGCCGATCTCGGACGTGACCGGGCTCCGCTTCGACTTCGTACGCCACGAACCGAGAGTCGTGGCACTGCCCGTGACCCACCGCCTCGCGACCCGCGCGACGGTCGAACTGGAGGACCTCGACGGCGAACCCCACGTCACCGACGACGAAGCCGACCCGGCCTGGGTGCGCTGGTGGGCGTGCGACCCCCGCCCCAGCGGAGCCCCCGTCCGGTACGCCTCCTCCGTCCGCACCATGGACGAGATGCTGGAGGTCATCGCCACCGGACGGGCCATCGCGA
>JAFACJ010000348.1 GCA_023425615.1 Actinomycetes bacterium | reverse complement strand
CTCGGGGCCGGGGGGTCACCCCCCGCGGCGGGGGGGGGGGGCCCCCCCCGCCGCGCCCGGACTCGCGACTCCGAAGGGATCGAACCCATGAGGCTGCGGCTGACGATCGTGCTGGTGCTGGCCCTGGCCGTCACCGTGCTGGCGACGGCGCTGTTCCAAGGAGGCCACGGGGAGCGCCCCGTGACCGTCACCATCGGCGACGAGGCGCAGGACGGGGCGCTGCGGCGCGAGATCGGACGGCTCCAGGCACGGCTGCGCGACCAGCCGGACGACGCGCGTTCCTGGTCGGGACTCGGCGTCGCCTATATCGAACAGGCGCGGCAGAGCGCGGATCCGACCTTCTACCCCAAGGCAGAGGAGGCGCTCGGCCGATCCGTGAAGCTCGCGCCGGACGACGCCGGAGCCCTTGCCGGGCAGGCGGCGCTGGCCGCGGCGCGGCACGACTTCACCGGCGCGCTGGCGCTCACGGCGCGGGCACTGGCGGTCGATCCCTACGACGCGCGGGCCCTGGCCGTGAGGGTCGACGCGCTGGTGGAGCTGGGCCGCTACGACGACGCCTGGACCGCCGTCCGGGAGGCCGACGCCCGCCGCCCCGGCATTCCGGTCTTCACCCGCTACGCCTATGTCCTCGAACTGCGCGGCGACGCCTCCGGTGCCCGTACGGTCCTCGGCCGCGCGCTCGACTCGGCAACGGACCCGTCCGACGTCTCCTTCGTCCGGTACCAGCTCGGCGACCTGTCCCTGAACACCGGCCGCCCTCGCAAGGCGCTCGCCGATTTCGAGCTCGCCCTGACCGCCGACCCGCAGAACCTCGCCGCCTTGGACGGCAGGGCCCGCGCCCGTGAGGCGCTCGGCGAGGTCGCGGGAGCCCTGGCCGACCGGGAGTCCCTGGTCGCCCGCGCCCCGCTGCCCGGCTACGCGACCGCCCTGGGCGAGCTCTACGACGGGCAGGGCCGGTCCGCTGAGGCCGCCTCCCAGTACTCGATCGTCACCGCGTGGTCCGACCTCGCCAGGGCCAACGGCGTCAACCCCGACCTGGAGCTCGCCCTGTTCGAAGCCGACCACGGAACCCCCGGCCTGGCCCTGCGGTACGCCCGCGCCGAATACGCCAGGCGTCCGGGCTCCATCCACGCGGCGGACGCGCTCGCCTGGGCTCTGCACGCCACCGGCGACGACCGTCAAGCCCTCCGGTACGCCCGCGCCGCGGCCAGGACCGGCTACCGGAACATCCAGTTCGACACGCATCTCCGTGCCATCGAAGGAGCAGCCAGATGATTCCGCAGCGGGTGCCGCTCTGGATCCTGCGTATCGGCATCGCCGCGATCCTCGCCGGCCAGGCGGTCGTGTTCTTCGGCTCCGGCGCACGCGCCGCGGCACCGCCCCGCCATCCGCTGGGCGATCTCTCGACGAACACCCATGACGGTCTGGTCGTGGCCCCTGACGGGGTGCGGATCGAGCACATCGAGGACCTGGCCGAGATCCCCACCGCCCAGGTCACACCACGGCTGGACGCTCAGGGCGCGACGGCCTGGGCCGGGGACCGCTGCCGTGCCGCCGCCGACGCGGTACGGCTGACCCTGGACGGCAGCGCGGTCCCGCTGGCCGTCGGGCACGCCGAGGCCGTCACCCGTCCCGGCCAGGCCGGTCTCACCACGCTCCGCGTCACCTGCGGCTGGCGGGCGAAGGCGCGGAACGTCGGCTCGATCACCTTCCAAGCGCCGGCGTCCTCCCTCGGCTGGCACGAGATCACAGCGCAAGGCGACCGGATGACCCTGACCATGGCCGACGTTCCGGCCGGTTCGCGCAGCGCCCGCCTGACCTCCTACCCGGCCGACCTCCTGTCCTCCCCGCCGAACCAGCGCGGCGCCCATCTGCGGGCCCGCCCCGGAGGCCCCGCCCTCACCGCGCCGACCGCCGCCTCTCCCGGGATCCTCCCGCGAGGCACCGACACTCTGACCCGGAAGTTCACCTCCCTGGTCGCAGACCGCCCCTTCACGCCGGTCTTCGCCGTGGCGTCCCTGCTGATCGGCCTGGCGCTGGGCGCCCTCCACGCCCTGGCACCCGGCCACGGGAAGACCCTCATGGCCGCCTACGCCGCCACCCGCTCGCACCGCGACATCCTCACCCTCGGCCTGACGGTCACCGCCACCCACACCGCAGGCGTCCTCGTCCTGGGGGTGCTCGCGGCCTCCACCACTTACGCGCCCGCCGCCTTCTACCCCTGGCTGACGCTCCTCAGCGGCCTGCTCGTCATCACCGCGGGCCTCACCCTCTTCCGCCGAGCCCGCCGAACCCGCACCGCTCCGGGCCACCACCACGGCCACGCCGGAACCCACGTGCACGACGTCGGTTCCGGCGCCCTCTTGGAACGCGTGCGCACGGACGTTCACGTTCCCGAGCCCGTGCGGGAAAGGGGGACGAAGGACGCGGTGCTGATGGGGTTCGCGGGCGGACTCGTGCCCAGCCCGTCAGCGGTGGTGGTGCTGCTGGGCGCGGCAGCGCTGGGCCGAGCCTGGTTCGGAGTGCTCCTGGTCCTGGTCTACGGCGCCGGACTGGCGGCCTCGCTGCTGGCACTCGGCACGGTCATCGCA
>JAFACJ010000317.1 GCA_023425615.1 Actinomycetes bacterium | reverse complement strand
CCCGAGTAAGCGGTCTCGTTCGTGCTGGCCGCCGAGGCCATACCGGCGGGGATCGCCGCCACGGCGGCGATCGCGAGCACAGCGGCGGACAGAACGGCCGCGGACCGGGATTTGAGGCGGTTGAGGCGGTGACGGACGGTCAACGCTGTTGATCGCATCGTGCTCTCGCTCTCTGGAGCGCGCATGGCGTCGCGTCCGTCGCGGTCTCATCCACGCCCCGGGCCGATACTCGGCAAGGCGATGGCGATAATCAACAGCTTGTCGATGTGAATCGCCATAACGTCCGGTTGATGACCCAGGGGCTACCTCGCGCGATGCCCGGCCGAGTCAGGGTTTCCCGAGGGCCTATCGGTGGCCGACGGCGATCAGAAGTTGCCGGACTTCCGGCGGAACTCGGGTGTGCTCAGCCGCCCTTGAGCACGTCCGCTCGTCGGTAGAGCCGTGCGTCCTGCCCACGAAGCCGGTGATGCCCGATCGGTGGCAGATGAGTGCCCCGGTTCCGGCGTCACACGCAACCCGAGCCGCCCCGAACCCGGCGCGTCGTCAGGCGGTGATGGCCTTCAAGTCCCGTACGGTGGGCAGGGACCGGGCGTCGGGACGGCCTCGGCGACGCGTTCGGCGGTGAGTACGACGCGCTTGATGCGTTCGGTCGTGATGATGGCGAGCGCCTCGCTGCCGACCTGGCCTGGGTCGGTACGCGGGTGGAGAACGGCACCGTGCAAAGCGAGCGACTTCATAGGGCGCCTTGTCGGGGATAGAAGCTAAGTGCGTTCTCCCTCGCGTCGTTTGCCTTGCTGGAATTGCCGAGTGCGGAGTACGCGAAGCTCTCGTCGAGCCAGAAGTGCCGTTCCTCGGGACCTGATGAGACTTGCTCGAAGACGTCTTCTGCCTGCCGCATCGCGTTCTTGTGCGAGGCGGGTGGGGTGGCGGTGCCTGTTTGGCATCGGCGTCGTGGGGACGAGGGTGAGTTCTGGGCCTGGCTGGTGTCGGCGGCTTCGGCTATGCGGGTTTGCGAGGCTCCGGTTTCCTTGGTGAAGGCGCGCAGGATGCCGGGCCAGTCCCCTTGTCGAGAAGGGGACGGATGTCGTGCCGGTGCCAGAAGTCGGGGCCGGGGGTGGGGTGCCGCGCTGCCGGTGCGAGGCCGGGGTCTTCTTCGGCCGGTGTTCGGGGGCGGTCCATTCGGCTTTCAGGCAGGCCGAGCAGTGGTCTTGGGGGTTGTAAGCGCTCAGCTTGTTGTTGCAGCTCTTGCATTTCCCGACCATGGTGTCCGCCCTCGCCTGGTCGGTGTGCGGTTCTGTTGTGGTGCGGACCTTGCTCTGTGGGTTTCGCCCGCGCCTGATGGTTACGGTTCCGGTGTGTCGCGTTCGGGTCGGGTCCGTGACCTGCCGCGCGGTCGGTGACCGCGCCCCGTGTCGGGTTGTCCACAGGCGGGAGCGGGAGGGAGCGGTACCGATGTACAGTCATGTCGCCGGTTGGTAGCAGCGAGTCATTGTTCGATCGCTTAGGGTGCTGTTGGTGGGCATTGTCTCTTTGCGGAGAGACGCGGAACGAGAAGATTGTTGGCAGAACGGCAGGAGGGCGGAGAGGGCGCGATGGAGGAGACGGCGAAGAAACCGATGGCGGAACCGGTGATGGACGGGGATGCGGAGGGGCTGCCACCGACCGGCGGGCTCAGGCGGGTCATCGGCCGCAAGGTGCTCCTGCTCTTCGTCATCGGCGACATCCTCGGCGCCGGCATCTACGCGCTGGTCGGCCAGGTCGCGGGCAAGGTCGGCGGGGCCATCTGGCTGCCGTTCCTCACCGCGTTCGTGCTCGCCTCGCTGACCGCGACCGCCTACGCCGAACTCGTCGGCAAGTACCCGCGCGCGGCCGGGGCCGCGCTGTACACCAACCGCGCGTTCGGCGTCCCGTTCCTCACCTTCATGGTGGCGTTCGCGGTGATGATGAGCGGCATCACCTCGGCGAGCGCCGCGGCGCGGGCGTTCGGCGGCAGGTACCTCGCCGAGTTCGTGACGCTGCCGACGGTCGTCGGCGCGCTGGGCTTCCTGGCCATCGTGACGCTGGTGAACTTCGCCGGGATCTCCGAGTCGATCAAGGTGAACGTGGTGCTCACCCTGATCGAGGCGTTCGGGCTGCTGGTCGTCATGGCGATCGGGGTGTGGGCGCTGCTGCAGGGCGACGGCGACCCGGGCCGCGCGCTGGAGTTCCACCCCGTCGACGGCGCGTTCCTCGGCGTCCTAGGCGGCACCGCGCTGGCCTTCTACGCCCTGCTGGGCTTCGAGGACTCGGTGAACCTGGCCGAGGAGGCCAAGGACCCGCAGCGCGACTTCCCCCGCGCCCTGTTCGGCGGGCTGCTCGTCACCGTGCTCATCTACATGGCCGTCGCCTTCACCGCCACGATGCTGGTGGACACCCGCACCCTCCAGGAGTCCACCGGCCCGCTGCTGGAGGTGGTGAAGGTCGCGGGCCTGTCCTTCCCGCCGAAGCTGTTCGCGCTGATCGCGCTGCTCGCCGTCGGCAACACCGCCCTCATCAACATGATCATGGCGTCCCGGCTGGTGTACGGCATGGCGCAGGAGGGCATCGTCCCGTCCGTCTTCGGCATGGTCCACGCCCGCCGCGCCACCCCCTGGCCCGCCATCCTCTTCACCGTCGCGATCGCGGTGGTCCTGGTCGGCACGGGCGACATCGGCGGCCTCGCCGACACCACGGTCCTCCTGCTCCTGCTGGTCTTCGCCCTGGTGAACGTCTGCGTGCTCGTCCTGCGCCGCGACCCCGTCGCACACCCCCACTTCCGCGCCCCCTCCTGGATGCCGGCCCTCGGCGCCGCCGTCTGCCTGGTCCTCGCCTCCCCCCTGACCGGCCGCGACGCCGAGGTCTACCTACGCGCCGCCGTCCTCCTAGCAATAGGCGCCGCCCTCTGGCTGGCCAACCACCTCTTGTCCCGCCGCCGCCCCTCCCCCTGACCCGACCCCACCCCACACCCCGGCACGAGGCCGGGCGGTGCGGTGTGAGGCTGGGCGGTGTGGTGCGGCGTGAAGCTGGGCGCTGCGGTGCGGTGTGGTGCAGGGCTGGGTGGAGTGAAGCTCCGCGTGTGGTGCGATGCAGTGTGAGGCCGTGCGGTGCGATGCAGTGTGAGGCCGTGCGGTGCGGTGCAGTGTGAGGCTGCGCGGGGTGAGGTTGGACGGTGCGGTGC
>JAFACJ010000071.1 GCA_023425615.1 Actinomycetes bacterium | reverse complement strand
GCCCGGCGCGGGGCTCTGGGTGGGGCTCTGGGTCGGGGTGGCGCCCGGCGCGACGCCGGTCGATCCCTGCCCCGTCACCAGGGCCTGGCGGAACTGGAGCTGGGCGGTGGTGCCGACCAGATCGATGATCTTCTTCTGGTCCGCCTCGTCACCGGGCACCGAGACCACGATGACGTTGTCGCCCTGTTTGGTGACCTCGGCGTCGGTCAGACCCGATCCGTTCACCCGGTCCCGGATGATCTTGATGGCCTGGTCCATCTGCTCGGCCGGAGCGCTCTTGCCGTTCTCGGTCTGCGCCGTCATCGTGACGGTCGTACCGCCCGCCAGGTCAAGGCCGAGTTTGGGAGCCGTCGAGCCCTGGAGGAACATCACACCGGTCAGCACCGCGAGAACGGCGAAGAGCGCCAAGAGGGTGCGGACCGGGTTGGGGACGTTTCTGTTGGACGCCACTGGTCGTCGATTCTTCCGTAGGGTGCCTGAGGGTCAGGCCTTGTCAACCGCCTGCGAGGACTCGGAGTTCTCGCCGTCCTTGGACTTGGACAGCTCGACGCCGCCGGCCTCCTCCTCGCCGGCCTCCTCCTCGTCGACGTACTCGGCCTCTTCGATCACCCGCATGACCGCCTGCGCCAGGACCCTGATCTCCACGCCGTCGGCGATCTCCAGCAGCAGGTCGCCCTCGTGGTTGTCGAGGACGGTGCCGTAGATGCCGCCCGCGGTGACGATGCGGGTGCCGGGCTGCAGGCTCTGCTGCATCTTCGTCTGTTCCTGCTGGCGGCGCTTCTGCGGGCGGATCAGGAAGAAGTAGAACGCCACCGCGATGAGGATCAGCGGAAGAAAGGATACGAGCGCATTACCCTGCTGCTCGGCTGCAAGAATCGACATATCGTCCTGTTTCTGGTCTCTGTGATCAGGCCCGGCTACCGGCGGCCAAGTCCCGGAGTGTAGACAGCGAACGCCGCACCGGCAAAGACATGACGACCTGACCCGCCGCGAAGTTCCCAGACTCGCACCAGGCTAGTCCGCTTCGGTACCCCCGTCGAACAGCGCGGCCAGGGACGCCGCGCGCCCGTTCAGACGGGGGGCGGCGGCTTGCGCGCGGCGTCCCGTCCGGTGTCCCCGAGGCTCTCCTCCAGCCTGCCGATCGTCTCCCGGTAAGTACGCTCCCAACTGCCGTCCCGGAGGGCGGCGGCGAGGAACCGGTTCAGATACCGCTGGAACCCGGTGTCGCCGTGCTTGATCCCTATCCCGTACCGCTCCGAGGCCAGGGAGTCCTTCAGCAGCGCGAAGGCGCCGGGCCGCCTGCTCAGCAGTCCCAGCAGGATCGCGTCATCGGTGGAGACCGCGTCGATCCTGCCGTCCAGCAGGGGTTCGATGCACTGGCCGTAGGCGTCGACCAGCACGAGCCGCGCCGTGGGCACCACCGCGCGCAGCCGTTTCGCCGAGGTCGATCCGATCACCGTGCACACCCTGCGGCCGGCGAGGTCCTTCCAGGAGCCGAGCCGGGAATCGTCCTTGCGTTTCATGATGCCCAGAGAGGCGAAATAGTACGGCCCGGCGAATCCGACGACCCGCGACCGCTCCGCGGTGATGGAGTAGGTCGCGATCACCAGGTCCACGACCCCTTCCTTGAGGAATTTCTCACGGTTCTTGGAGATGGACTCGACGAACCTGATGTTGTGCTCGCTCCCCGTCAGGTCGCGGGCCAGCATACGAGCGAATTCAGCGTCGAATCCTACGATTCTTCCGGTTACCGGGTCTTTCTGCGCAAAACCCGGCTGGTCGAATTTCACTCCGACGGTGAGGACTCCCCTGTCGTGGATCCGTTCCATGGTGGAGCCCTCCGGAAAGCGGCCGGCACCGCATCCGGCGAGCGCCAGGACGAGGAGGACGGCCGACAGCGCCCTCATGCCGACCGGACGCGGAAGCGGTGCTGGGGACGCCCGGTCTTGCCGTAGCGCAACTCCGACTCCAGCCAGCCGACCTTCACCAGGTGTTCGAGATAGCGCCGCGCCGTGGCACGGCTCACCCCCGCGCGCGCCGCCACCTCCTCGGCGCCCAGATCCCCTTCCGTCCCCGACAGGGAGCGCATGATCCCCTGGACCGTGGCGGGCGCGATGTTCTTGGCGTGCTGCTCGTCGCGGTGCATCAGGCCGAGGAAGGCGTTGATCTCCTCCTGGCCGATCTGGCCCGCGCAGGGCTGCGCGACGGAGGCGGCGTACCGGCGCAGCACCTGCTCCAGGGTGGCGGCGCACACCGGTTTGACCAGATAGTGCAGCGCGCCGCAGCGCACCGCCTCCCGGACGGTCTCCGAGCCGCGGTCACCGGACAGCACGATCTTGTCGACCCCCTGGAGCCGGCGGGCGACCTCCAGCCCCGGCAGGTCCGGCAGATGCAGATCCAGGACGACCAGCCGCGGGGACAGGCGCCGCGACGCCGCCAGGGCGTCCCTTCCCGTATGCGCGACGCCCACCACGCGGTAGCCCCCGAAAGCCCTGAGACGTGCCCGGAACATCGATGTGATCACTGGGTCGTCGTCGACGAGAAGCACAGGAATCATGGCAAAAGACTCCCTTGGGGTGATCGCCGAGATCGTTACCAGTAGATCATAATCGTCACTTATGACGAGGTTTTGCTCATTATGGTTAAACGCCCGATGAGTCCCTTCCGGCGTTCCCGTAACGTCCTCTCGATGAGGACCGAGCTGCCCCGCGGACCACTCGCCTTTTTCCTGGTCCTGCTGTGCCTCCTGCCCTTGGGGGTGCTGACCGCCACGAGCGTCGCCCTCGCCGACAGCGCGGTCCGCCAGGACGTGCGGGAGCGGGTCGAGACCACCGCCGCGGTCAGCGGAGTGCTGATCGAGGAGCAACTGGGCTCCCTCGCCGAACTCGTCGTCTCCTACAGCAGGCGCGGCGAGATCCGCACGGTGCTGGCCGCCGGCGGGAAACCCGACGCGGCGCGCTACGCCGCCGAGCTCAAGGCGATGCGCACCGGCGTCGCAGGTGTCATCCTGGCCAGCGTGGACGGCCGGCTGATCGCCGCGGAGCCCTCCACCGGACTCGTCCAGGACGTCAGCTCGACCGACTGGTACCAGGTCGCCCGCAACCGGCCCGGCGGATACATCTCCCAGGCCTTCACCCCCACCATGCCGGGGGTCTCGCGCTCCATAGCCGTCGCCTCGCAGATCACCGACCCCGCCGGGGAACGGGTCCTCGGGGTGATGGCGGTCGTCTACCGGCTCGACACCGTCCAGGAGCTCGCCTCGCACACCGCGCAGGTGCAGAACACCATGCTGCTGATCACCGACCAGACCGGGGTCCTGGTCGCCGACCCCACCCGGCGCGTCATCGCCCTCACCTCGCTCAGGGAGGACCCCCGGGTCGATGCGGCGCTGGAGGGCCGCAGCCTGTTCGGCGAGGCGAGGAGCTACGGCGTCGCGGTCCTGTCCGCCTCCCAGCCCGTCCGCGGCAGCAACTGGACGGTCACCGCGGAGGTGCCCAAGGCCATGGCGCTGGCGGAGGCGGGACAGCTCAGGCTGCGGATCCTCTCCCTGTCCGCCCTCCTGGCCGCGGCGCTGCTCGTCGTCCTCCTGCTGCTGTTCGCCAAGAGCCGCACCAGGCAGCGCGCCCAGCAGGCACTGGCCTCCCAGGCGGCGGAGCTCAAGCTCGCCCATGACGAGGCCATCCGCGCCTCCACCGCCAAGTCCCTGTTCCTCGCCAAGGCCAGCCACGAACTGCGCACCCCCATCAACGGCGTCCTCGGCATGAACGAACTCCTGCTCGGCACCGACCTCGACGCCGAGCAGCAGAGGTACGCGCACACGATCCGCGCCTCCGTGCGCAACCTCGTCCGGCTCCTCGACGACTTCCTCGACCTCTCCAAGATCGAGGTCGGCAGGATCGAGGTCGAGAGCGCCGCGTTCGACCTGCCCGAACTGTGCGTGAACGTGCTGAGCCCGCTCCGGGGCAGGGCCGAGGAGCGCGGGCTCCGGCTCTCCGCGCGGCTCGATCCCGTGCTGCCCCGGCTGGTGCTGGGCGATGAGGCGAGGCTCCGGCAGGTCCTGGGCAACCTGCTCGACAACGCCCTGAAGTTCACCGGCGCCGGCTCGGTGCGCCTGGAGGCGAGGGTCACCTCCCGCGGCGACACCGAAGCGGAGATCCGCTTCACCGTCTCCGACACCGGCCCCGGGATCGCCGATGCCGATCTGGAACTGGTCTTCGAGATGTTCCAGACCAGTCCCGACGCTCCCGGAAGCGGGCTGGGCCTGGCCATCAGCCGCCAGCTGGTCCAGCTGATGGGCGGGCGCCTGGAGGTCCGCAGCCTCCTGGGGGCCGGCTCCCGGTTCGGGTTCTCCCTGCGGTTCCCCGTCCTGTCCTGGCTGCCCCCCGACGAGGAGCCCGCCGCCGGCCGGCCGGTCCGCGCCGCGCCGGTCTCGGTGCTCCTGGTGGACGACGACGAGGTGAGCCTCCGCGTCGCCGAACTCATGCTCGCCAAGGCCGGCCACGAGGTGACCGCGGTGGGCGACGGCGAGTCCGCGCTGGCGCTCTGCGACACCGGGGAGTTCGACCTCATCCTCATCGACTGCCAGCTGCCCGGCGACGACGGCACGGACATCGCACGCGAGCTCAGGCGGCGCGGCCACACGGTCCCCATCGTCGCCATGACGGCTGCCGCCATGCCCGACGACCGCCGGCGCTGCCTGGACTCCGGCATGAACGACTACCTGACCAAGCCCATCGACTGGTCCTCCGTCCTGGGCCGCATCCCCGAATGGACGGAACCCGCCCCCGACCCCTTCGCGGGCATCTCCCCCGGCGAGCGGGAGGAGATCCTTCGGCTGTTCGCCGAGAGCGCGGGTGAGGTGTTCCTCCGGCTGGAGGAGGCGGTGCGCACCGGCGAGAACGCGGAGGCGGCGCGGCTCGCCCACCGCCTGAAGGGAAGCTGCGCGACCATCGGCGCCTCGGCCGCCGCCGCGGTCTGCGCCCGCCTGGAGCAGTACGCCACGGCCGGCTCCCCTTTTCCCCGCGGCCTTCTCAAGGAATTGTCCGACCACCTCGACCGTTCGGCATTCGGCTACTGGAACAACTCCCGCTGAGCAGAATGTGCGATTCCCGGGAAACGGGCGCCGGCGCGTTCAAAGTGAGGGCATGACGAAATTCAAGAACGCCGCGGCGGTCCTGCTGGTCTCCGCGGTCGGCCTGGCGCCCGCCCTGGCGGGCACCGCCCCCGCCGCCGCCTCCCCCTCGGCCGCCGGCGCCTGCACCTCCTGGCACAGCGCCTACGTCCCGCCCGGCGGCAAGTGGATCAAGAGCAAGTACCCCTGCGCCCGCGGCGGCTACCGCGGCGCCAAGCGCGCCTTCTCCTGGGCCACCCAGCCCGGCACCAACGCCTACGTCTGCGCGCAGGCGTACGGCTACAACGAGAAGACCCACAAGTGGAAGTGGTACAGCGCCGGCTGCGGGACCCAGGGAACCGTCAAGGTGCCCTGGGGCAACACGCTGGCCTACCCGTGGATGAGGTTCAAGAGCGGAACCGTCCTCACCGGCGCCGGGGTCAAATGGCGTGCTTGACGATCCTCCCGGTAAAGGGCGGCCCGGCATCCCGGGTCGCCTTTCACCGCTGAGCAGAACGCATAACACGACCGGCGCGGGCGTCAAATGGCGGTGGCCCTCTCCCGCCCGCCGCTCCGGAATTTCCGTTCCTATTCCGGAAGTTCGAAGAGCGAGTTGCCGGCGGGTGGCGCGGCGGACGCGGGAGGCGTCAGGCCCAGATGCTCCCAGGCGGCGGGGGTGGCGATACGGCCGCGGGAGGTGCGGGCCAGCAGGCCCTGGCGGACGAGGAAGGGCTCGGCCACGACCTCCACGGTCTCGGGCTCCTCGCCGACGCTGACCGCGAGGGTGGACAGGCCGACCGGGCCGCCGCCGAACTTCACCAGCAGGGCGCGCAGGACGGCGCGGTCGAGGCGGTCGAGGCCCTGCTCGTCGACCTCGTACAGATCGAGGGCCGAGCGGGCCAGCCCGCGGGTGACAAGGCCGTCGGCCCTGACCTCGGCGTAGTCGCGGACCCGGCGCAGCAGGCGGTTGGCGATACGTGGCGTGCCGCGGGAGCGGAAGGCGACCTCGGCCGCCGCCTCGTCGTCGATGCCGACGCCCAGCAGCCCCGCCGAGCGGCGCACGATCACCTCCAGCTCGGCCGGCTCGTAGAAGTCCATGTGGGCGACGAAGCCGAACCTGTCGCGCAGCGGGCCCGGCAGCATACCGGCCCTGGTGGTGGCGCCGACCAGGGTGAAGGGCGCGATGTCCAGCGGGATCGCGGTCGCGCCCGGTCCCTTGCCCACCACCACGTCGACGCGGAAGTCCTCCATCGCCAGATAGAGCATCTCCTCGGCGGGGCGTGCCATGCGGTGGATCTCATCGAGGAAGAGCACCTCGCCCTCGCTGAGCGTGGACAGCACCGCCGCCAGATCGCCGGCGCGCTCGATCGCCGGGCCGCTGGTGATGCGCAGCGGCTTGCCCAGCTCGGCGGCGATGATCATCGCGAGGGTGGTCTTGCCGAGCCCGGGACCGCCCGACAGCAGCACGTGGTCGGGGGTGCGGCCACGGCGCAGCGCGCTGTGCAGCACCAGGGAGAGCTGCTCGCGCACCCGTTCCTGGCCGATGAAGTCATCGAGCTTCTTGGGCCGCAGCGCGGCGTCGATCGCCTGGTCATCGACGTTCTGCTCGGCCGAGACCAGCCGTTCCTCGCTCATGGGCGGCCCAGCTTCCGCAGCGCGGCGCGCAGCAGTTCGGGAACCGGCGGGACCTGCGCGCCGTCGAGGTCGTCGGCGACCGCGGCGACGGCGGCGTCCGCCTCGCGCACGCCCCAGCCCAGGCTCTGCAGACCTGCCGAGACCTGCTCGCGCCACGGCTGGACGCGCTGCCGCGGCACCTGCTCCGCCAGACCGCCCGTCGGCAGGCCCAGCTTGTCCTTGAGCTCCAGGATGATCTTCTGGGCGCCCTTGGGGCCGATCCCCGGCACCAGGGTCAGCGCCCTGGCGTCGCCGGAGGCCACCGCCCGCCGCAGAGCGTCGGGGCTGTGCGTGGCCAGCATCGCCAGCGCCACCTTGGGCCCCACCCCGCTGGCGGTCTGCACCAGCTCGAAGACCACGCGCTCGTCGTCGTCGGCGAACCCGTAGAGGGTCAGCGAGTCCTCGCGCACCACCAGGGAGGTGGCCAGCCTCGCCTGCTCCCCCGGCTTCAGCGCGGCGGCGGTGTGCGGGGTGCACAGCACCGCCAGGCCCACGCCGCCGACCTCCACGACGGCGCTGTCGGCGCCGGCGGAGTCGACACGGCCGCTGATGAAGGCGATCATCGCCTGGCTCCCCCTCCTCGCCGGGCGGCGGCCAGCCTGGCCTGCGCCGCGCCCCGCCACACATGACAGATGGCCAGCGCCAGCGCGTCGGCGGCGTCGGCGGGCTTGGGCGCCGCCGACAGCCGCAGCAGCCGGGTGACCATCAAGGTGACCTGCGCCTTGTCGGCGCGTCCGCTGCCGGTGATCGCCGCCTTGGCCTCGCTGGGGGTGTGCGTGCCCACCGGCAGGCCGCGGCGGGCCGCGCAGAGCATCGCCACCCCGGCCGCCTGCGCGGTGCCGATCACGGTGCTGACGTTGTGCTGGGCGAAGACCCGCTCGACGGCCACCGCCTCGGGGGAGAACTCCTCCAGCACCCGCTCCAGGCCCTGCTCCACGCGCAGCAGCCGCTCGGCCGGGTCGAGATCGGCGTCGGTGCGGATCACCCCGACGTGCACCAGGGTCAGCGGCGCCCCGGGGACGCCTTCCACGACGCCCACACCGCACCGGGTGAGCCCCGGGTCCACTCCGAGCACCCGCAACGGTCGACCCCTGATCATCGTCCGAACACCAGTTCGCACCCGAACCCTACCGCGCCGCACGGCACGATGGGCACGGACGGCGCGCCGTGGCCGATCAGTCCTCTTCGTTCAGCTCCGCCAGCACGCTGTCGCTGACGTCGAAGTTGGCCCAGACGTTCTGCACGTCGTCGCTGTCCTCCAGCGCCTCGATCAGCCGGAAGACCTTGCGGGCGCCCTCGGCGTCCAGCTCGATCTGCATGGTCGGCACGAAGGACGACTCGGCTGACTCGTAGTCGATGCCGGCCTCCTGGATCGCCTTGCGGACGGTCAGCAGGTCGCCGGCCTCGGAGATCACCTCGAAGTTCTCGCCGACCTCGTTGATCTCCTCGGCGCCCGCGTCCAGTGCCGCCAGCATGACGTCGTCCTCGGTGGTGCCGTCCTTGGGCACCAGCACGACGCCCTTGCGGTTGAACATGTAGGACACCGAGCCGGGGTCGGCCAGGGAGCCGCCGTTGCGGGTCAGCGCCACGCGCACCTCGGAGGCGGCGCGGTTGCGGTTGTCGGTGAGGCACTCGATGAGGACTGCCACGCCGCCGGGCGCGTAGCCCTCGTACATGATCGTCTGCCAGTCGGCGCCGCCGGCCTCGAGGCCGCCGCCGCGCTTGCGGGCCCGCTCGATGTTGTCGTTGGGGACCGAGTTCTTCTTCGCCTTGTAGATGGCGTCGAACAGGGTCGGGTTGGAGTCGGCGTCCGGGCCGCCGACCCGCGCCGCGACCTCGATGTTCTTGATCAGCTTGGCGAAGAGCTTGCCCCGCCTAGCGTCCAGGGCCGCCTTCTTGTGCTTGGTCGTCGCCCATTTGGAGTGGCCGGACATGCTCTCTACTCCTCGTCCTTCGACTGACGCACCAGCTCGGCGAAGTAGCGGTGCACTGTGGTGTCCCCGGTGAGTTCGGGATGGTAGGCGGTCGCCATCAGGCGCCCTTGCCGGACCGCGACGATCCTACCCGTGCCGGGCCCCGACTCTACGCGTCCGAGGATTTCCACGCCCTCTCCCACGGACTCCACCCAGGGCGCCCGGATGAAGACCGCCTCCATCGGAGCGCCGTCGAAGCCGATCGTCGACTCATAGGAGTCGACCTGGCGGCCGAAGGCGTTGCGGCGTACCAGCATGTCGATGCCGCCGATGGTCTCCTGCCCGGCGGCGCCGTCCACGATCCGGTCGGCCAGCATGATCATGCCGGCGCAGGAGCCGTAGGCGGGCATCCCGGCCTCGATCCGCTTGCGCAGCGGCTCCAGCAGCTCGAAGGCGCGCAGGAGCCGCCACATGGCGGTGGACTCGCCGCCGGGGATCACCAGCCCGTCACACCGCTCCAGCTCCGCGGCCCGGCGGACGCCGAGGGGCTCGGCGCCGCAGGACTCCAGGGCGCGGGCGTGCTCACGTACGTCGCCCTGAAGGGCGAGCACACCGATGACGAGTGACAAGACAGGGACCTCCCAAGGGGACTCAGAATGAACGCCCGGGCAGGTCCGTGATCTTCCAGATCCGGCGGACCCGCTCAGGCCAGGCGGAACCGGCGCAGCGGCAGTTCCAGCGGCAGGAAGCCGTCGCTGCCCCGGGCAGCGAGCTCATGGCCGAACAGGTGGTCGGCGGCCAGGGCCAGCCCGTACTCCTCGGGGTCGAACGGCAGCGGCACGTCCTCGGCGCCCCCGGCGATCGTCTCGCGGTAGGGGACCTCGGCCGGCAGCGGCTCCCCCTGGTCGACGACGATGCCGTCCTCGGCCGTCAGGTAGACGTCGCGGACCAGGGCTCCCCCCGCGTAGCGGCGAAACCAGCAGCCCCGCGCCTCGCCGTGCAGGACCAGCACCCCGCAGCCGGAGCCCGGCAGCGCCGAGGCGATCGCGTCGGCGATGCCCCGCGCCCCCTCGTCCAGACCGCACAGCCGCCGGTCGCAGACGATCAGGGCGCGGTCGTAGACGCCGATGAACAGCTCGTCGTCATACGGCCACAGGGCGAAGTCCAGGACCGTCTCGCCCGCGTCCTCGACGGTGGAGGCGGGATACAGCCGCCGCGCGAGGTCGAGGGCCGCGCGCCCGTCGTTCTCCAGACCGGGCCGGAAGACGACTCCCGGCTCCCCGATGCTCGCGCACGCGAGCGCCACAGACCAGCCCATGCCCGACCCTCCCGGCCGACCGCTCCCGCCCTGCCCCGGCAGCCGTCAGCGTAACCCCTCCGCGACGTTCCGTGGGAGGGTTCGCCGAGCCGGCCGCACGACCGCCGCCGGTCTCCGGCTACCAGCCGCGTCCGGCGAACTTCTCGGACTCGGCCATGGTGCCGACGTTGATGCCGACCATGGCCTCGCCCAGACCGCGGGAGACCTTGGCGATGACGTCGGGGTCGTCGTGGAAGGTGGTGGCCTTGACGATGGCCTCGGCCCGCTTGACGGGGTCGCCGGACTTGAAGATGCCCGAGCCGACGAAGACGCCCTCGGCGCCCAGCTGCATCATCATCGCGGCGTCGGCGGGGGTGGCGATGCCGCCGGCGGTGAAGAGCACCACCGGGAGCTTGCCGGTCCGGGCGACCTCCTTGACCAGGTCGTAGGGGGCCTGGAGCTCCTTGGCCGCCACGTACAGCTCATCCTCGGGCAGCGAGGACAGGCGGCGGATCTCATCGCGCAGCTGGCGCATGTGGGTGGTGGCGTTGGAGACGTCGCCGGTGCCGGCCTCGCCCTTGGAGCGGATCATGGCCGCGCCCTCGGTGATGCGGCGCAGCGCCTCGCCGAGGTTGGTGGCGCCGC
>JAFACJ010000032.1 GCA_023425615.1 Actinomycetes bacterium | reverse complement strand
GTGCGGCGCAGCTCGGCCTCCGAGGTGCCGCCCATCCAGACGTCGAAGCCGCCCCTGACGGGTTTGGGCAGGACGTTCAGCCCCTCGTAGTCCAGGCGCGGGCCGTGGTGGGTGACGGAGTCCTCCGCCCAGAAGCGGCGCAGCAGCGGCAGGAGCTCCTCGAACAGCGCCACCCGCTCGTCGCGGCGGACACCGAACGCCTGGTGCTCGGCGGACCGCCGCTGGCCGAGCCCGAACGCGGGCAGCAGGCGCCCGTCCGTCAGATGGTCGAGGGTGGCCAGCTGCTGCGCCAGCAGCGCGGGCTGCCGCCCCGGCAGCGTCATCACCGCGGTGCCCAGCTTGATGCGCGACGTCAGCGCGCCGGCGTGCGCCAGCAGCGCCACCGGGTCGCCGCCGGGACCCGACGCCCGCTCCGACACCCACAGCGAGTCGAACCCCAGCCGTTCCAGTTCCGTCACCAGCGCGGTGAAGTCGGCGCGGCGCGGCTCGCGCGCGCCCGGTGCGTAGCCGATGCGAATCTTCACGTATCAGACGCTAAGCGGAGAATCCCTCCACCACAAGGAGCGGCCGACCACCCAAGGCGACACAACGGTTTCACAGGGTGATACCGGGGGATGCCTGGTGGCGGAGCACAGGTGAGGAGTCCGGTATGCAGGTCGATCTTCGGGGCAGGAACGCGCTGGTCACGGGCGCCGCTCGTGGCCTTGGCGCCGCCATCGCGCGGCGGCTCGCCGAGGCCGGCGCCGTCGTGTGGGCGGCGGACGTCAGGGAGAAGGAACTCAAGGACCTCTCGCGGACCCTCACCGAGGAGGGCGGCACCGTCAACCCGCTGCTGCTCGACATCCGGGACGGCGACCGCGTCGCCTCCGCCGTCGCCGACGTGTGGGACGCCTCCGGCAGCGTGGACATCCTCGTCAACAACGCCGCGGTGGACGTCAGCAAGCCCATCGAGCACCTGTCGGCCGAGGAGGCCGACCGGGTCATCGCCACCAACCTCCTCGGCCCCATCCACCTGTGCCTGGAGAACTACCGGCGGATGATCCGCCGGGGCGGCGGCCACATCATCAACATCCTGTCCACCGCGGCCAACCGCACCTGGACCGAGGCCGGGCCGTACTCCGCCAGCAAGACCGGCCTGCGCGCCTTCACCCACACCCTGTTCCAGGAGGCGCAGCGCGACTGCATCGGCATCGGCGTCACCGGCATCATCGCCGGCGGCATGGAGACCCGCTTCATCCTGGAGCGCTTCCCCGACGCCGACACCTCCAAGCTCCAGGACCCCGCCATCGTCGCCGACACCGTCATGTACGCCCTGTCCGTCCCGCCCGGAAGCGTCGTGGGCGAGTTGGTCATCGT
This sequence comes from Actinomycetes bacterium, assembly GCA_023425615.1. GTDB lineage: Bacteria > Actinomycetota > Actinomycetes > Streptosporangiales > Streptosporangiaceae > Actinocorallia. The sequence continues at coordinate 4,166 of JAFACJ010000032.1, read as the reverse complement.
CCCCCGCAACGAGCCCTCCTGGCCGTGACCGCGGCCCCCGTCTCCGAGGCCCGCTACGACCGGGTGGCCGTCATCACCGGCGCCGACTCCGGCATCGGCAAGGCCACCGCCGTGCTCCTCGCCTCGCAGGGCTACGACCTCGGCGTCACCTACCACTGCGACGAGGAGGGCGCCCGCCGGACCGCCCGGGAGATCGCCGAGCACGGCCGGCGCGCCGCCGTCCGCCGCCACGATCTCACCGATCCGGTCGCCGCCTCCGCGGTCATCGACGAACTCGCCGACGAGCTCGGCGGCCTCGGCGTCCTGGTCAACAACGCGGGCACCGGCAGCGGCCGCCCCCTGCTGGAGATGGACTTCGCCGAATGGCGCTCCGTCCTGTCCGTCGACCTCGACGGCGCCTTCCTGTGCTCCCAGCGCGCGGCCCGCCGTATGGCCGCCCGCGGCGCGGGAGGCCGCATCGTCAACGTGACGAGCGTCCACGAGGAGTACCCGCGCCTGGGCGCGGGCCCCTACTGCGCGGCCAAGGGCGGCCTGCGCATGCTCGCCCGCGTCCTGGCCCTGGAGCTCTCCCCCCACGGCATCACCGTCAACACCGTCGCCCCCGGCGAGATCGCCACCCCCATGACCGGCCAGGACGACCGGCCTCCCGTTCCCGGCTCCCGCCCCGGCTACCCCCTGGCCAGGCCCGGCGACGCCCGCGAGGTCGCCGCCGCCATCGCCTTCCTCGCCTCCCCCGCCGCCTCCTACATCACCGGCGCCTCCCTCTTCGTCGACGGCGCCCTCGGCCTCATGGGCCCCCAGGCCGCCGGCGCCCTGCCCACCCCCGCCTGGCGCGCGGGCTGACCCCGGCATAGGCGCCCCTCGGAATGCTTACCCGGCGGCGCCATCTTGGTGACCCCGCCCGACCGGTTCCGCAAAACACCGCGCGACCGGCCACACGCACCCCATCATCGACAGTGCGTCCTCCTGTCACACGCGGCCCGTCCGTTCTTCACCGCCGACCTTCCCCCCGCCCGACCGGGCGCCGCCGAAAGAGAGAAACCATGCGTGGCTATGCCGTGGTCGATGTAGAGACGACGGGTTTCCACCCGTCTCACGGTGAGATCGCGGAGATCGCCATTGTGCATACCGATCTGAAGGGGAACGTCACCGAGGTCTGGGACACCCTGGTCCGGCCGCGAGGCAGGATGGCGGGCACGAGCGTGCACCGGATCACCGCGTCCATGGTCCGCTCCGCCCCGCCGTTCGACGAGATAGCGCACGAGGTGCGCGCCCGTCTCGCCGGCCGCGTGGCCGTGGCGCACAACCTGCCCTTCGACGCGCGCTTCCTCACCGCCCAACTGGACCACGCGGGGCTGCCCGCCCCGCAGGTCTCCTCCGGCGTCTGCACGCTCAAGCTGGCCCGCCGGCAGCTCCGCGGCCCCTCCTACAAGCTGCCCGACTGCTGCGACGAACTGGGCATCCCCCTGTCCGGAGCGCACGCGGCGCTGGCTGACACCCTCGCGACGGCGACCCTGTTCCAGCACCTCATCGCCTGGCAGGGCGTTCCCTCGGGCGAGGTCGTCCCCGCCCTCCCCGTACCCGCCCCGCGCCACCCGCCCCGCGTCCTCTCCCGCGCCGCCCGGGGATGACCTCGAAGGACCGGGCCATGGCGGCCGGTCGGGTCAGACCGCCGTGACGACGGACAGGCCGGTGCGGCCGATCGGGTGCGTGGTGTGGTCGGGGGAGCCGCGGAAGACGCTGCCGCTGATCCAGCGGGCGGTGTTGGAGGCGATGACGCGGCCCGCGTTGTTCATCACGAAGGTCTGGGCGGGCAGTTCGCGCAGCGCGGGCAGGAGCGTGGTCTCGAAGGTGCGGACGAAGACGTCGGCCGCGGCCACTCCGATGAAGGCGCCGCCCGCCAGGACGGGGACGGAGAAGGTCAGGCTGTACTCGTCCGTGCAGAGGTAGTCGACGTAAGGGCCGCAGATGGAGCGGTCGGTGCCGTTCTGCGGATGGGAGAACCAGTCCCACTGCGTGTAGTCGTAGAAGGCGGGGTGCGCCGGGTCGAGTTCGACGGCGAGCTTGTGCGGCGCGTCCTCGGGGTCGTACTGCCACCACTCCAGGTACCACGGCGAGTCCGGCAGGAGTCCGGGCAGGGCGATGAAGCCGAGCCCGACGATGAGGGGGCCGAGCCGGTCGAACAGCAGGGGGCGCAGCCGGGCCAGGTCCGTGGCGCGCAGGCCGCCCCCGGCCGCCAGCCGGGTGGTGGCGTCCCGCCCGTCGTCCAGGGTGCCGAACACGTGGTCCGCGAGGTCCTGCACCCGGTCCACGATGGTCATGACGCCTCGCTTCAGGTCTCACGCAGGCGCAGCTCGACGAGCCGCTCCACGGCCTCCACGATGTGCCGTTCGGCAAGATTACGGGCAGTGGCGCCGTCTCCGGAACCGATGGCGGCGACGATTTCGCCGTGGAGGCAGGCGACGGAGTGGCCGTCCGCCTCGTCGTAGGGAAGCCACAGCAGCAGCCCTACGTCGGCCTGGAGCGCTATCTCCTCGCGGGTGAGCCGCGCCGACTGCGACGCCGCCGCCACCTCGATGTGGAAGCGCCCGTCCAGGCGGCGCAGTTCGGCCGGCGACGTGGCCTCCTCCATCTGCGCGAGGGTGCGGCGCAGCGGGGCGAGTTCGGCGTCCAGGGCGCGTTCGGCGGCGAGGCGGGCGGCGGCGCCGGAGATCGCGGCGTAGTGGTCGCCGAAGTCGCGCAGCTCCTGGGTGGAGAAGCCGTACAGGCGGGCGCCGATCTCGACGGGTTTGGGGGTGCGCACGAAGCTGCCGCCGCCACGGCCGCGCCTGGTCTCCACCAGGCCCTTGTTCCGCAGGGTGACCAGTGCCTCCCGCAAGGTGACGGTGGAGACGCCGAGCTGGGAGGCGAGTTCGCTCTCACTGGGGAGCTGCTCGCCGTCGACGAGGACCTCGAGGGCGATGGCGTCGGCGAGGCGGCGCACCACGGCGTCGACGCGGGCGGTGGTGTCGACGGGGGCGAAGACCGCATGCCGGGGGTCGGCTCCGCCCATCACTTCCCTCCCGGCCGGTTCAGGTGTAACCCCACGTTATCCAACCGTGTCTTGAACAGAAACATATGAGTCCATAGTTTTTGGGTTATGAGTGAGCGCAAGGCAGCCGTCCGGTTGCGCGGCGTCCGCAAGTCCTTCGGCGCGATCGAGGCGGTCGCCGGGGTGGACCTGGAGATCCACGACGGCGAGTTCTTCTCGATGCTCGGCCCCTCCGGCTCGGGGAAGACCACCGTCCTGCGGATGATCGCCGGCTTCGAGGCGGCGACCGAGGGCACCGTCGAACTCGACGGACGCGACGTCACCCGCCTCCCCCCGTTCGAGCGCGACGTCAACACCGTCTTCCAGGACTACGCGCTCTTCCCGCACATGACCGTCCAGCGGAACGTCGAGTACGGGCTGATGGTGGCGAAGGTGCCGAAGAAGGAGCGCCGCGAACGGGCCGAGAAGGCACTCGCCTCCGTCCGTCTCGAGGGCTTCGGCGGACGCAGGCCATCGGAGCTCTCCGGCGGGCAGCGCCAGCGCGTCGCCCTGGCCCGCGCCCTGGTCAACGAGCCGAAGGTGCTGCTGCTCGACGAGCCGCTCGGCGCCCTCGACCTCAAGCTCCGCGAGCAGATGCAGGTGGAGCTGAAGGCCATCCAGCGCCGGGCCGGCATCACGTTCCTGTTCGTCACCCACGACCAGGAGGAGGCGCTGACGATGTCCGACCGCGTCGCCGTCTTCAACGAGGGGCGCGTCGAGCAGGTCGGCACCCCCGCCGAGGTGTACGAGCGGCCCGCGACGGAGTTCGTCGCCGGGTTCGTCGGCACCTCCAACCGCCTGGGCGACGCGCACGTGCGGCCGGAGAAACTCCACGTGGAGACCGACCCGGAAGCCGCGGCGCCCGACGGCCATCGCACCGCGAAGGGCACGATCGCCGAGGTCGTGTACGCAGGCGCCGTCACCCGCTTCGTCGTGGACCTGGCCGACGGCACCCGCGTCACCGCCCTCCGGCAGAACCTCCAGACCTCCTCCGCGGACACCGCCGGGCTGCGCGGCTCCCCCGTGCTGCTCTCCTGGCATCCCGACCACGAGTTCCCCGCTACCTGACCCCCTTCCAGAGGAGTTCCCCCCCATG
>JAFACJ010001075.1 GCA_023425615.1 Actinomycetes bacterium | reverse complement strand
CCCGCGGGCCCGGCGATGCACCGGTACCTGCGGCGGCACCGGATGGACGGCTGGGTGCGGATGGCGGGGCGCCTGGAGCGGCACGAGGTGCGCGAGGTGCTGGCCTCCGCCGACGTGTTCGTCGCGCCCGCGCGCCAGGAGTCCTTCGGGCTCGCCGCGCTGGAGGCGAGGCTGGCCGGGCTGCCGGTGGTCGCGCACGCCGCCTCCGGGGTCGCCGACTTCGTCAGGCCCGGCAAGGAGGGGCTGCTCGGCGCGTCGGCCGCCGACCTGGCGGACGCGCTGGTCCGCCTGGTCGACGACGACGGGCTACGGCACGAGATCGCCGCGCACAACCGCACCACCGAGCCGGTGCGGTGCACCTGGCCCGCGGTGCTCGCGGCGTTCGACGACCTGTACGAGAGCGGTCAGGCACCGAACACCGACCGCGCCCACTTGTAGTCGGACTTGCCGACGGCGGTCCGCTGCACCTCGCCCACGATCTGCAGCTCGCGGGGCAGCTTGTAGCCGGCGATCCGGTCGCGGCAGTGCTCGACGATGCCCTCCAGGGTGAGCTCGGCGCCGGGCTCGGGCGCCACGACCGCCGCGACCCGCTGCCCGAACCGCTCGTCGGGCAGGCCCACGACGACCACGTCGTACACCCCGGGGTGGTCCTTGATGGCGACCTCCACCTCCTCGGGGTAGACCTTCTCGCCGCCGGTGTTGATCACCAGTGAGCCGCGGCCGAGCAGGACGATGGTGCCGTCCTCCTCGCGTACCGCGAAGTCGCCCGGCACCGACCAGCGCACGCCGTCGGCGTCGGTGAAGAACGTGCTCGCCGTCTTGGCGGGGTCGTTGTAGTAGCCGAGCGGGATGTTGCCGCTGCGCGCCAGCCGCCCCACCTCGCCGGGCGCGGCAGGCTTCAGCTCGTCGTCGAGGACGGTGATGCCGGGCTTCATCTGGAACCGCGCGGTGCCCTCCCCGCCGCCGCCGACGGACGGGCCGCACGCCCCGGTCTCGGAGGCGCCGTAGTTGTCGATGAAGATCACGAACGGCAGGTGCTTCTTGAGCTCCTCCTTGGCCACCTCGGTGAGCGGCGCGCCGCCGGAGGCGATGGCCAGGATCGAGGAGACGTCCCTGCCGCCCTTGTCCAGTTCGGCGGCGAGCGGCCGTGCCATGACGTCGCCGACGACCATGACGACGTTCGCCTTCTCCCGCTCCACCAGCTCCAGGGCGCGGGCCGGGTCGAAGGCGTGGTCGGTGTAGAGCACCAGCCGGGAGCCGCTGAACAGCGCCATCATCGCCACCCACTGGCCGGCCCCGTGCATGACGGGGGCGCAGTCGAGCGTGGTGGAGGGGTCGGCGGAGGCGCTCTTGGCGATCTCCTCGGGGCTGCCGATGGGGTCGCCCAGCACGTTGCCGCCGCCCAGCGCGCCGAAGAAGATGTCCTCGCTGCGCCACTCGACGCCCTTGGGGTAGCCGGTCGTCCCGCCCGTGTACATGATGTAGCGGTCGTCGCCGGAGCGCTCGGGGAAGTCGTCGGTGTCCGGCTGGGCGGCGAGGGCCGCCTCGTACTCGACGGCTCCGGGCACCTCGTTCGCGCCGCCGTCCTCCAGGACCACCACATGGCGCAGTCCCGGCAGCTTCGCCCGGTCGACGTTCTGCAGCAGGGAGCGCTCGCCGATCAGCGCCACCGAGTCGGAGTCGCTGAGGACGTGGTGGAGCTCGCCTGCGACGTACCGGTAGTTCACCGGCACCGGCACCGCGCGGATCTTGAAGATGCCGAAGAACGCCTCCAGCCATTCGGCGCGGTTCCACGCCAGGATCGCCACCTGCTGCCCCGGCCGCACCCCCTGCTCCGCCAGATGGTGTCCCAGCCGGGCGGCCCGCGCGTTGAGCTCGCCGTAGGTGAGCCGGGCGTCGCCCGCCACCAGTGCCTCGCGATCCGGTGCGGCACCGGCGAGGATCTCCAGCAGGTCGGCCAGGTTATAGGTGGACATACAGCGCCTCCTGGGGCGATCGACGCAAGTCCCGGCCATCCTCGTTTCCGGCGGATCGACCGGCAATACTTTACTGACAAAAAATCTCGGCAACTTGTGTCGCGGTGGCACAACGGCGAGACTTGACTCCTCATGGCGCAATCTTCGTGCCCCGGCCAAGCGCAAAGTGACGGTGAACACCGGCTCCGAAGGCCGGAGTTAACGGCCGTCTTATGGCTCTATCGACATGCTGTGCATAACGATTCGGCAACCACGCAAGGGGGCGATGAAGTGAGCACACCGGTTGCCTGGACCCCGCCCACCTGGGAGGAGATCGTCTCCCAGCACTCCGGCCGGGTGTTCCGGCTGGCCTACCGGCTCACCGGCAACAAGCACGACGCCGAGGACCTCACCCAGGACGTCTTCGTCCGGGTGTTCCGCTCCCTGGCCTCCTACACCCCCGGCACCTTCGAGGGGTGGCTGCACCGGATCACCACCAACCTCTTCCTCGACGGCGCACGCCGCCGCCAGCGCATCCGGTTCGACGCCCTCACCGACGAGGCCGCTGAACGGCTGCGCAGCGGCGACCGCGGCCCCGACCAGATCGTCGACGACGCGGCGCTCGACGCCGACGTCCAGCGCGCCCTGGACTCGCTGGCGCCCGAGTACCGGGTGGCGGTCGTCCTGTGCGACATCGAGGGGCTGACCTACGAGGAGATCGCGGCCACGCTGGGCGTCAAGATCGGCACCGTGCGCAGCCGGATCCACCGCGGCCGCGCCCAGTTGCGCATGCGCCTCGAGCACCGCGATCCCACCGCCCGCGAGACGGCGGGGGCCACGGCGGGCTGAGTACCGTATCACTTATGTACTGATTTGCAGCCATTTCTTGTGACGTAGAACATATGACGGGTGGTTACCAGCGGTTAACCTCCGCTCATGGACATCGTCTTCGAGCGACGGGGCAAGGGCCCGCCCCTGGTCCTGATCCCCGGGCCCGGACGCCGCGCCGCCTGGCGGCCGGTGTCCGACCTGCTCGCCGCCGACCACGAGATCCTCGTGCTCGGCGACTCACCCGACGGTCTCTCCCCCGGCGCCGACCCCGGCTCCCTCGCCGTCCAGCTGGAACTGGCGCTGGCCGGACTCGGCATGGACTGCCCGCACATCGCCGGCGACTCCCTGGGCGGCCTGCTCGCCCTGGAGGCCGCCGAACGCGCCATCGTCGCCTCCGCGACCGCCCTGTCCCCCACCGGGTTCGCCCCGCGGCCCGGGCTGCGCCACGCCGACGCCGTCCTGCGCGCCGTGCGGTTCGGCGCCTCGCTTCCCGGCGCGGTGCTCGAACACCTCTTCGCGGCGCCGCTCCAGCGGTCGCTGCGGCTGCGCGCCGGCTACGGCGGCCCGCTGCTCCCCTCCGCCGAAGAGCTGGTCGCCGACGACGAGTCGGCACGGCCCGCCGTACGGCCGCGCCAGGACCGGTTCACCGGGGTGCTGGCCGACGTCCCCGTCGCCCTGGCCTGGTCGGGCCACGACCACCGTTCACCGCCGCCGGAGGCGCTGCGCGCCCGCGACCTGCTCCCGCACGTACGGCACATGTGGCTGCCGGGACGCCACGGGCCCCTGCCGTGCGGCGACCCCGAGGCCGTCGCCGGGATCATCCGGCACACCGTGCGCGCCGCCGAGCGTCACCGGATCGCCGTCGGCTCCTGAGGCCCGCCCCCGCCGTTCTCCTCGCCGGAGGACAGCGGAAGCCTCAGCACGAATCTGGCGCCCCTCTGGGTGTCCTCCACGCCCAGAGAGCCGCCGTGCGCCACCGCCACCTCACGGGCGATCGCCAGGCCGAGCCCGGTGCCCCCCGCCCCCCTGCTGCGCGCGGTGTCCAGCCGGGTGAAGCTGCCGAAGATCCGCTCCCGGTCGGCCTCGGGGATGCCGGGACCCTCGTCGGACACCGTGATCACCGACTCGCCGTCGAGGCTCCACGCCGTCAGCCGGATCTCGCCCGCCCCGTACCGGTGCGCGTTGTCCAGCAGATTGGTGATGACCCTGGCGAGCTGGCTCCTGACCCCGTGGACCCACAGTCCCGGCTCGATCTCCAGCCGCACGTCCGGCTGCGCCTCACCGCGCAGCAGCGCGCTCAGGTCGATGTTCTCCAGGGACTCGGTGCCGGCGCCGATCCGGGCCAGCAGCAGCAGATCCGCGATGATCGTCTCCAGCCGGTCGGTGGCCCGCAGCGACGCCTCGGCCACCTCCCTGAAGTCGGTGTCGTCGGGATGCAGCAGCGCGTCCTCCAGATTGGCGCGCAGCCCCGCGATCGGGGTGCGCAGCTCGTGCGAGGCGTCGGAGGCGAACTGGCGCTGCCGGGCCAGCGTCCGCTCCATCTCTTCCAGCGCCCCGTTGACGCTACGGATCAGCCGGGAGATCTCATCGTCGCCCTGGGGCTCGGGGATCCGGAGGCTGGGGTCGCGGCTGGCCCTGATCTCGTCGTACTGCTCCCGCAGCCGCTCGACCGGCCGCAGCGACCGCCCGATCACCAGCCAGCTCAGCCAGGCGATCAGCGCGATGGACAGGATGCTGATCGCCCAGTGGACGGCGGCGCCGAGCCCGGAGACCAGCAGCCTGGGCAGCGGCGACGCCGCCACCACGACCGGGGAGTCGGCGGCCTGGGTGACCCGCTCCACCCGCAGCGTGTAGCAGCCCATGTCGAAGTAGCAGCGGTCGAACTCCATCTCCCGGACGCCCGGAGGCGGACGCACCTTGGTGAGCGGTGGCAGCTTCGTCGCGGCCGCCGTCGCCCCGACCACCTTGCCCTGGGCGTCGATGACCTGGATGAGGCTGATGCGCGAGCCCGGTTCGATCAGCGGTTGCACGCCGTGCGCCCGCACCCCGCCGGCGACGCGGTCGGCGGTCACGTCGGCGTAGTGCCTGGCCTCGGAGTACACCACCGTCCGCAGTGCCCAGTCGCTGACCGCGGCCAGCGCGGTCAGCAGGACGGCCGCCACCACGGTGGCCACCAGTGTCCCCCGGGCCCGAATGGACCGCGGCCGCAGTCCCATGTCTCCCCCCGGAAGCGACGCGACACCTCCGACGATAGCCATTGATCGTCATACGCAAAGCACCAGGTCGCCCCCATGATGGTGAACATGTCACCAGAATCCCCACCTGAACCCGACCCGCGTTTCACCCTCGCCAACGAGCGGACGTTCCTCGCCTGGATCCGCACCTCGCTCGCCCTGATCGCCGGCGGTGTCGCCCTGGCCGAGCTGGGTCCGCAACTGGAGCCGGGGGCGCTGCGGCTCCTGCTGTCGGTGGCGCCCGTCCTCACCGGCGCGACGCTGAGCGTGCTGGCCTACCGGCACTGGCGCGGGGTGGATCGCGCGCTGCGGACCGAGAGCCCGGTGCCGCGACCACGGTTCGCGCTCGTCTTGACCGCTCTCGTGCTCGTCGCCGGATTGGTGCTGTCGGTCACGCTCCTGTTCCACTGAGCTTGGGAACGTTCCGATAAACGGACATGACACACCTTTATAACGATTTCGCCATAAAAGGGAACGGCTCCGAGAGAGAGCAACACCACTCCGGAGAGGACTTCCCCTTGATGATCAGAATCTGATAAAGAGCGTTCCGCCAGCGGTTCCGCGACGCGGCGCGGAACCGGAACGGCGCACCGCCGATGCCCTCAGCACCCTCTGGAGACCGAAAGTTCCCCGGAAGTTGCCACGGGAACGCGTCCGCTCTCGGCCGCCGCCAGACCTACACTGGCGATCTGGGGCACCTCAGGACATGATTTGCCCCACACCCCCGTAATAAATCCCCCTTAGGCCGCGATAGTGGCCGATTTTGACCGACAGCCCCAGGCGCGCGGGGCCCAGTGCCGGATGGAGGTCACCGCGTGACAGCAGAGGCGAGCCTCGCAGCTCGCAGCCGTCCCGATCAAAACCCCTGGGCGGGAATCCCCCGCGAACTGGCCGAGCACATCCTCCCGCATCTCGGCTCCCTCGCAGACGAGATCATCACGGAGATCCAGGTCCAGGTCCGCGAGTACTCCCGGGGCGACGGCCCCTACTCGATCATGCTCAAGACGGTCGTCGAACGCGCGCTTCAGCATTTCGTCGACCGCATCGACTCCTCCGGAGGCCAGCCGGACGCGGAGTTCTTCCAGGCCATCGGCCGCGGCGAGGCCCATGAGGGCCGCAGCCTCGACCCCCTGCAGAGCGCCATGCGCATCGGCGGCCTCGTCGCCTGGCGCCGGGTCTCGGAGAACGCCTACGACCTGGATCCCCGGGTCATCGCCGCGCTGGGCGAGGCCGTCTTCCTGCACCAGAACGAGATCGCCAAGTTCGCCGCAGAGGGCTACCGCCAGGCCCGCGCCGCGGCGGCCGGCGAGATGCAGCGCCGCCGCAGGCGCCTGCTCGACCTGCTGCTCAGCGAGCCGTCGCCGGGCCAGGACGCCCTCGCCGACCTGGCGGCAGCCGCGCACTGGCAGATGCCGCGGACCGTCGCCGCGGTCGCCCTGGACATCCGCCACCAGGACACCCGTCCCCCCGCCTTCCCGCCCGACGTGCTGGTCGACCTGAGCCGCACCCAGCCGTCACTGATCATCCCCGACCCCGACGGGCCCGGCCGCGCCCAGCTCATCGACCGGGCGCTGGCCGGCTGCTCCGGAGTGATCGGCCTGACCGTCCCGGTCACCGAGGCCGCCCGCTCCATGCATCTGGCACGGCAGATGCTCCACCTCGCCCAGCGCGGGGTGATCGAGTCCGACGGCGTCATCAGGTGCGTCGACCACATGTCCACGCTGATCCTGTTCCAGGACGAGACGCTGCTGGGCTCGCTGGCCGGGCTCCGCCTGGCCCCGCTGTCCCATCTGCGCAGCAGCCAGCAGGACCGGCTCGCCGAGACCCTCCTGGCCTGGCTCCAATCGGGGCGCAACGCCAACGAGGTGGCGATGCGCCTGCACGTCCATCCGCAGACCGTCCGCTACCGGCTGCGGCAGCTGGAGGAGCTGTTCGGCGACCAGCTCCTGGATCCCGACCTGCGCTTCGAACTGGAGATCGTCCTGCGGGCCCGCCGCCTCCAGCAGGGCAGCGTCCCCGCGCCCCGCGCCGAGCACCGCGCCGTCGGCGAGGTGATCTCCCTCCGCCGCTACTGACGGCCGCCGAGGCCGCCGGAACGGCGACGGCCCCCCCCCAGAGGCGGGGGCCGCACCCGGGGGAGTCAGGAACGGTAGAGGTTGATCCTGTCCTCGCCGATCTTCTCGCGCAGCGCCTGGTCGTCCACGCCCAGGCCCTCGGCCGGAGCGGCGCACAGGACGGCGACCTTGCCGATGTGCTGGTTGGTCTGCACCGCGCGGGTCGCCTCGGCGGCGCCGTCGAGGTCGAAGACCTTCGACAGGGTCGGGTGGATCATGCCGAGGCCGATGAGGCGGTTGGTCTCCACCGCCTCGTGGTAGTTGAAGCCGTGCGAGCCGACGATGCTCTTCAGGCGCATCCACAGGAAGCGGTTGTCGTACTGGTGCTGGTAGCCGGTGGACGAGCCGCAGGTGACGATCTTGCCGCCGCGCTTGGCGACGTACACCGAGGTGCCGAACGTCTCGGCGCCCAGGTACTCGAAGACGATCTGCGGGTCCTCGCCGACCTGGGCGCGGATCGCCTCGCCGAGGATGCGGCCCGCCTTGCGGTTGCGGAAGCCCTCGGGGCCCAGGCCCAGCTCGTTGCGGTTGATGACGTGCTCGACGCCCTGGCGGCGCACCAGGTCGGCCTTCGACTGGGAACCGACGACCGCGACCGGGATGCCGCCGCCGTTCTTCACCAGCTGGGTGGCGTAGGAGCCGAGGCCGCCGGTGCCGCCCCAGACCAGCACGATGTCGCCCTGCTTCATCCGCGCGCCGTGCGAGCCGACCAGCATGCGGTAGGCGGTCGCCGCGCACAGGGTGTTGGACGCCGACTCCTCCCAGGTGAGGTGGGCCGGCTTCTTGATGAGCTGGTTGGCCTTGACGACGCAGAACTCGCCGAGCGCGCCGAAGTTCGTCTCGAAGCCCCACGCGAGCTGCGACTCGGTCATCATGCCGTCGTCGTAGGAGGCGTGGTCCTCCTCGTCCACGTACGCGGGCGAGATGACGACCTTGTCGCCGACCTTCCAGTTCTTCACGCCGACGCCGGTGCGCACGACGACACCGGAGGCGTCCGAGCCGAGGATGTGGTACGGCAGGTTGTGGCGTGCCCCGTACCAGCCCTGGCGGCCGAACTTCTCCAGGAACGCGAACGTCGGGACCGGCTCGAAGATCGCCGACCAGACGGTGTTGAAGTTGATCGCCGCGGACATGACCGCCACGACGCACTCGTCCGGGGCGATCTCCGGCATGGCGACCTCGCCCACGTGCATGGACCTGCGCACGTCCTTGTCGGTCTCGCCCTCGAAGATCCCCACCTCGTCGCGCAGGGTGTGGGCGGCGCGGAACGATTCGGGAAGCTCGGTGGCGAGCAGCTCCTCGGGGGAGGCGCCGTTGATCACGGCCTGGAGCAGTTCAGACATGTCTCTTCCTCAGCTTGGGCGCGCCATTGCCGGTCATCTGGCCAGTTCAGCCGCCAGGTGCCCGGCGATGAGGTGCACGCCGGGCGGGTCCAGCAGATTGAGGTGATGGGTGTCCGTCACCTCGACGACCTCCAGCCGCGGGCACAGCGGGCCAAGGCCGTTGGTGTCGTCGAGGTCGATGTAACGCGCGTCCTGCACCGCCCAGGGAGTGGGCAGGGGCGCCTTGTAGAGGATCACCCGGCCGTCGTACGGGCGGTAGGTGTACCTCTCCAGCGTGCGGGTGTCCTGGTGCGAGGTGAGCTGGTGGTGGAGGACGGCCGGAGGGAGCGACGCCATCACGGGTGCGGTCCGTTCGGCGACGAGCGCGAACATCTCGTCCTCGCTCTTGCCCGCCAGTTCCTCGTACTCCAGCTTCACCTCCGTCCCGTACGTCTCGGTGAGATAGGCGGCGAACCCGGCGAACCGCTTGGCGAGGTTGTCCTCGTCGTCGTCGGTCGGCAGCGGGACACCGCCGTCGAACAGCGCCACGAACTCCACCTCGTGCCCGGCGGCGGTGAGCTGCCGCGCCGTCTCGTAGGCGAGGGTGGCGCCGAAGGACCAGCCGCCGAGCCGGTAGGGGCCCTCCGGCTGGGTGGCGAGGATGTGCTCGACGTACCGTGCCGCGCGCTCCTCGACGCTCGGCGCGTCCTCCCAGCGCTCCAGGCCGTAGAACGGCTGGGCGGTGCCGATCAGTTCGGCGAGCTGGCGGTAGCAGCCGGTGGTGCCGCCCGCCGGGTGCGCGGCGAAGAACGGGCGCCCTGAGCCCAGCGGTTGCAGGGGGCGGACGGTCTGCCGCGCGGCCTCCTCCTCCACCGCGCGGATGACGTCGGCGACGCCTTCGGCGGTCGGTTCGGCGAACAGCGCGACACGGTCGAACCTCGCGCCCAGCTCGGCTTCGAGGGCGGCGTGGATGAGGTCGGCCTGGTGCTCCTGGCCGCCCAGCGCGAAGAAGTCGTCGACGACGCTCACCCGCTCCAGGCCGAGCTGCTCCTCGAACAGGCGGACGGCGGTGCGCTCGGCGGCGTCGCGGGGCATCACGTAGCCGCTGGTGTCTGGCTCGCGTTCGGCGGTCCCGCCGAGTCCCAGCTCCCCTGCCGCCCACTCCTCGAAGACGTCGACGCTCGCGCCCTGGAGCAGGACGGCGGGCGGGACGGTCAGGCCGAGGTCGTGCTCGATGGCGCTCTTGATGCGGACCGCGACCAGGGAGTCCAGGCCCAGTTCGGTGAGCGGGACCGCCGGGTCGAGGCGGGAGGCGTCGAAGCCGAGGATGGAGGAGACACGCTGGAGCATCCGGTCGC
>JAFACJ010001072.1 GCA_023425615.1 Actinomycetes bacterium | reverse complement strand
CACCGGCCTGACGGGGTCGGACGGGTTCGTGATGGTGGACGGGATCGCCGCCGAGCTGGCCGGGCAGAGCCCGGAGGATCTGGAGATCGAGCCGTCACCCGACTCGGTCCTCTACGTACTCCACACGTCGGGATCGACCGGACGGCCGAAGGGCGTGGCGATGCCGCACCGCGCGATGGTCAACCTGGCCGAGTGGCAGGCGCGGGCCTCGGGGCCCGAGGCGGGCGCCGTCACCGCCCAGTTCGCCTCGTTGAACTTCGACGTGGCGAGCCAGGAGATCTTCAGCACGCTCACCTCGGGAGGGCGGCTCGAGCTGATCGACGACGGCGTCCGCCGGGAGGGCCCGCGCCTGCTGGCGTTCCTGGCGGCACGGGGGGTCACCAGGCTGTTCCTGCCGCCGGTCGCGCTGGAGGAGGCGGCCGGCGCGGCGCGGCGTGAGCGCGTGCCGCTGGACGCGCTCCGCGAGGTGATCGTGGCGGGGGACGAGCTCCACGTCACCGGGAACGTGCGCGCCTGGTTCGAGGGGATGCCGGGGGCACGCCTCGTCAACCAGTACGGACCGACCGAGACGCATGTCGTCACCGCCCACGTCCTCCAGGGCCCGGCGTCGGAATGGCCGGCGCATCCGCCGATCGGCAGGCCGGTCGACAACGCCGAGCTCTATGTCCTGGACGGGAACCTGGAGCCCGTCCCCCCGATGGTCACGGGCGAGCTGTACATCGGAGGGGCGGGTGTCGCCCTCGGGTACCTGAACGCACCGGGCCGGACGGGGGAGCGCTTCATCGCCCATCCGTTCGCCGGGGGCGGGGCGGTGCTGTACCGGACCGGCGACCTGTGCCGGTACGACCACGAGGGCGTGGTGACGTTCGTCGGCAGGGCGGACGGCCAGATCAAGCTGCGCGGTTTCCGTATCGAGCCGGGTGAGGTGGAGGTCGCGCTGAAACGGCATCACGGCGTACGGGACGCCGTGGTCGTGAAGCGGCGGTCACGGCTGGATGAGGACCAGCTGGTGGCGTACCTCGTGCTGGACGAGGGGGCCGAGCTCGACAGGGCGCGGCTGCGGAGCGAGCTCGGCGGCACGCTGCCCCCCTACATGATCCCCGCGCTCTTCGTCTGCCTCGACGGCTTTCCGCTGACCGGCAGCGGCAAGGTCGACCGGCTCCGGCTGCCCGTACCCGGTGAGGAGGAGGCGGCCCTCGAACGCGAGCGCACCCATGTCGCACCGCGGACCCCGGCCGAGCGGTTCCTCGCCGGGTGCTGGTGTGAGCTGCTCCAGATCGACGGGGTCGGGATCCATGACGACTTCTTCGACCTGGGAGGCCACTCCCTCACCGCGACGCAGCTCGTCTCGCGGATCAGGGACCGCTTCGGCCTCGAACTCCCCCTGGTCAAGGTCTTCGAGCGGCCCACGATCGAGCTCCTGGCGGTGGAGATCGTGCGGCTCAAGGCGGTGGAGGAGGAGGAAGCCGAGCTGCTGAGGGTGCTGGGCGAACTGGAGTCGCTCTCGGAGGAGGAGTCGCAGTCCCTGCTCGCCGACAGCGGCGACGGCCGCTAGATCCGGCGGGCCGAGGAGATCGAAAGGAGACCACGCGGTGACCACGGTGCGGTCCGGCATTCTGCAGTGCGTAGGCGCCACCTCCCTGGTGGCGTTGCGCCGCATCCTGCCGGAGAGCGGGGCGCGGATCCTGCTCAAACTGGAGGCCGAGAATCCGACGGGCAGTATGAAGGACCGCATGGCGCTCGCCATGGTCGAGGCGGCCGAGGCGGACGGGCGCCTCCGTCCGGGCGGCGACGTCGTGGAGTACACCGGCGGCAGCACCGGCGTGTCCCTCGCCCTCGTGTGCGCGGTCAAGGGGTACCCGCTCCACATCGTGAGCTCGGACGCCTTCTCCGTGGAGAAGCTCGATCACATGAGGATCCTGGGCGCCCGGCTGGAGCTCGTGGAGAGCGACGGCGGGCGGATGACCGAGAAGCTCACCCGCGACATGGTCGAGACCGCGCGCGGTGTCGCGGGGGAGACCCGGGGCTTCTGGACCGACCAGCTGCACAACGAGGACCAGCTCGTGGCGTATCACACGATGGCGGAGGAGATCTGGGGCCAGACCGGCGGCCGGGTGGACTGCTTCGTGCAGAGCGTGGGCACCGCCGCCTCGCTGCGGGGGAACGCCGAGGTCCTCCGCCGCCGCGATCCGGGGATCCGGATCGTCGCCGTCGAGCCGTCGGAGTCGCCGGTGCTCTCGGGAGGCGAGACCGGCGCGCACAAGATCGACGGGGTGGGCGCGGGCTATGTGGTGCCGCTGTGGCGAGACGGCCTCGCCGATCGGATCGAGCGCGTCTCCACCGAGGAGGCCGCGGACATGGCGGTCCGGCTGGCGCGTGAGGAGGGCCTGTTCGGCGGGACGTCGACCGGCGCCAACGTCATCGCGGCGCTTCGTTCGGCCGAGGAGTTCGGGCCCGGCGACACCGTCGTCACGGTGATGTGCGACAGCGGGATGAAGTACCTCAGCAACCCTCTCTTCCAGGACTCCGGGCGGCGGGCGCCGGACCGGAAGTGAACCGTGCCGTCGAAGGGGACCGTGAGCGCTGCCGTGTTGCATAGGATCTGAAATGCACGGCATCGCGAGATATGTACTTTCTTTTGCGAGCCGGCCTTCCGCGCCGCTGGAAAGGACGTGTCCATGCCCGATGCCTCCCTTGACGCTCTGCTGGAGCAGGTTCGGCAGATCGAAGGGCTCGCCGCGGGCTGCCTCGTGGACGCCGCCACGGGCATGGTCCTGGGGTCGGTCCAAGACGAGCAGGAGCTGAACGTGTCGGTGGCGGCGGCCGGCGCGGCGGACCTCGCCCACGTCGCCTCCCTCATGAGCGGTGAGCTCGCCGCGAACGGCGGTCTCGAGGACGTCATCATCACCCTCAAGGGGCACTACTACCTGATCCGGCAGTTCAGCCCGGCGCCGCGGCTGGACTTCCTGCTGCTGGTGGTGCTGAACCGCGCCGGGACGAACCTGGCGATGGCGCTGCGGCAGCTTCGCGACGTGGACGTGCGCTTCGCCGACGAGCCGGACGGCGCGCTCGAACCCCGTCCCAGCAGCGTCTGAACCCACGAGCAAGGGCAGGAACCGTCGTGTACTTCGCCAGGGAACCGCTCGTCGCCCGGCTGAGCAGGCTCGCCGACTCCGGTCAGACCGGGGCGCTGCGGGTGCCGGGTGACTTCGGCGGGACGATCTACCTCGACGAGGGCATGATCGTCTACGCGGAGTCCAGGCGGACTCCCGGGCCCGCGCAGTGGAACGCGCGGCCCGGCTCGCCGGGCTGGGGCTACGTCGTCAGGGAGACGATGATGGACGCCGCGCTGGAACTGCTGTCGGGCAGACCCCGTCCCGGGCTGCGCCAGCCGTTCCGCGAGGCGGAGAGACCGGAGTCCGGCGGAGCGGACGGCGTCTCCCTGGGAGATCTGCTCGCCGAGGTGGAACGGCGCCAGGAGATCCTGGAGCAGCTGGCGGAGCACGTCACGGCCGACACGGCGGTCACGCGCAACGCGCTGCTCGACCTGCCGCGCGTGCAGGTGTCCGAACTCCAGTGGGCGCTGCTCATCCGGGTGGGGGACGGGGCGACACCGCGCGAGCTGGCCTGGGAGCTGGGCGGCAGCGTCTTCGGCACCACCATAGAGATCTTCCGCCTTCTCGTGCTGCGTCTGTTGTCATCGGGGCCTGGAGCGGTGCCCCGGCGTGACACGATGTCCTTCTTGAAGGCGGTGATGGAATGATGCCACCGAGCGCCGAGCAGCTGATCCATGCGGAACTCCGTGAACTGCGCAGCCAGGTGAGGGGCGTCTACGGGAGCATGGTCGCCACCAACGACGGTTTCATGGTGGCCGAGGACCTTCCCGACCCCGAACCCACCCGGATCGCCGCGATCGTCGCGACGACGCTCGGGCTGGCCCGCCAGGCCATGCGGGAGACGGGATGCGGCGACTTCCGCGAGTCGGTGACCCGGGGCGCCGACGGCTATCTCGCGGTGTTCACCGCCGGCGGCAGGGCCGCCATCGCGGTCCTCGGCACCAACGAGCTGAACGTCGGGATGCTGCACTACCAGGTCCGCGAGCTGGCCAAGCGGGTCACCCACCACCTGGACCACTCCGTGCAGAGCAGGCGGTTCCTCACGCCGGAGGACTTCTAGTCCATCTCGCGGAGTGCCTGGACGATCTGCTTCAGGAGATCGCTGCCCGGGACGGTGAACATCGTCCCGCCGTCGGGGGCGCGGGTCGGGCCCGCCTCCACGGGTGACCTGTCCCAGAGGGTCGAGCCGGGTTCCCGCCGGGGGAGCGAGGGGACGCCCGGGTCCGGTGCGGGCAGCGCGCACAGGCCCGCCTGGACGAGCCCGTCCAGGCTCTCCATGGTCTCGTACAGGGAGAGGCCGTTGTGCCAGGTCAGGTTGTGCAGTGTCGTCACGCCGTCCACGCGGCAGGCGACCTCCCACTGATGGCGTTCGACCACGCGCCAGCCGCCGGTCAGGTCGATGAGCCGGGGACGTGCTTGGAGGGGGAGGCCGTGTGCGGAGCGGCGCGCGACCTCTTCGCGGAGGAAGTCGGTCTCCAGGTCGAGCACCGAGCCGATCCAGGGACGCTCCATCGGGGCGAACCGGAGGTCGGCGCGCTCCGCGTCGGACGTCAGCGCCGTGACCGCGTCAAGGAAGGCCGAGCGCAGGACCGCGGTCAGTTCCGTCTCGTCGAGGATGCCGCGTTCCACGAGCAGGGCGCCGAACTCTCCCGGCCGTCCCTCGGTGCGCAGGACGTTCCACTGCCGGGAGGTCAGCCGGCGTGCGCCTATCAGCCGGGAGGCGAGGTCGGGGACGCCCGCCGCCTCGGCGAAGACGAACCTGCCTTCGTCCAGGTAGACGGTGCCGCGTCGCCGCCCCTCGGCCTTCAGCGCACCCGAGGCCCCCGCACGGATCAGGACGTCGAGTTCGTCGATGACTGAGGACAACCCGGCACCGGCCCTTCGCTCCTGGGAGATTTTTCCGCTAGGGTCTTAGGGCCCTAGTTTCACAATATTTGGCTATAGTTTTACCGTATCGCCGTCGTAGTGGCGCTGTCAGCGGGTCGTCGCGTGCGGATACGGAAGTCAGCCGTGCCGCGCCCCGGCACGTTCTTCACGGGGTCGTACGGGCCGTCAGTGCGCCATTTTCTCTCGGAATTGGTGTGCTTGTCAGAGAAAGCCAGAGATGAATCTCACGCATGTCGTCAACAGCGCCCTGAAGATGTTCCGCCAGAACGTCCCCGAGTACGTGGGAGCGGGCATCGTCGACATCTCCACCGGAATGCTGCTGGCCGTGGACACGGTCGACAACCACCCCCGCGAGATCCTCGACGTCGTCGCCGCGGCCACCGCCGACCTCTTCCAGGGGCGCACGATCCTGCAGATCGAAGACATGTGGCGGCAGACCCGCGGTAACAGCGACAACCGGCGCTACTTCCACGAGATCCTCGTCAACAGCGAGAACCTCGTCCACCTCTTCATGCGCAGCAAGACCAACCCCGACATCGTGGCCACCGTCATCTGCACCCGCCACGTCAACGTCGGCATGCTCTTCGCCCAGGCCCGCGCCGTCATGCGCGAACTGGAGAGCAACTGACGGTCTTTCCGTGCCCCCGTCCGGGGAGGCGACGGCGATACCGGGAAAGGGCCGCACGGAGTGCGGCCCTTTGTCATGGGTGAAGCCGCTCCGCCATCACGGGGCGCGTTGATCACGATAGCCTTGCCCGGCTTGTGACAAACCAGGCGTAAGGGGATCTCTGGTGCTGAAGAAGCTGACCGCGACCGTTCTTGCGGCCTCGATGATCAACCTCGTCCCGGCGGGCGGAGCGGAGGCCGCCGCCAAGCCCAAGACGCCATCGGGGGTGTCGGCGACCTCGGCCATCCTCTTCGACTCCACCACGGGGAAGGTGCTCTGGAAGCGGAACGCGAACAAGCGCATGCCGGTGGGGAGCATGAACAAGGTGGCGCTGGCCATGGTCGTCCTGCAGAAGGGCGGGCTCGGCTCGAAGATCAAGATCAAGCAGAAGTACAAGGACTGGGTCGATGACTGGGGCGCCAGCAACAGCCACCTCGTGCCCGGCGACGTGCTCACCGCGCGCCAGCTCCTGGAGGCGATGCTCATCGAGTCGGGCAGCGACGCCGCCTACGCCCTCGCCGACTCCTACGGCGGCACCGGAGGCTACCTCGGCGCCCAGGCCAAGATGAACGCGCTCGCCAAGAAGCTCGGCATGAAGGACACCCACTACACCTCGTTCGACGGACAGCCCGCCAAGGGCGACCGCACCACCGCCGCCGACCAGCTCAAGCTCGCCCGTTACGCGATGAAGAACAAGACGTTCTCCGCGATCGTCAGGATCGTGAAGAAGGACATCGTCTCCGCGAGCGGCCGCAAATACCCGCTGCGCACCCACAACCTCCTGCTGAAGGGCAGCGGAACGGACGAGAACAACACCGGCTACCCCGGCCTCTACGGCATCAAGACCGGTACCACGAACTCCGCCGGCGCCTGCTTCATGTTCGTCGCCCGCCGCAAGAAGCACACCGTCTACGGCGTCGTCCTCAACAGCTCCTCCAGCACGGCGCGCTTCCAGGACACCGCCAAGATGCTCGACTGGGCCTACGGCACCAAGACCGCCGTCACCATCCTCACCCCCGCCCCGCCGCGCCTTCGGAACTGACCTCCCGCCGCGCCCGGGAGGTGCGGCGGGAGGCGTCACGGCCGTCACTCTGAGCGCAGAGCGGCGGCCGTTCTGATGCGGGCGGCGCGGCCCGCCGGGATCAGGGCGCCCAGGAGGGCGATGGCGACACCGGCCAGGACGGGGAGGACGAGCAGGGGCCAGGGGAAGCTCTCGGTGAGGGTGTAGGGGAGGACCAGGCCGCCGGTGTCGGCCATGGCGGGTGCCACGACCTGGTGGGCGGCAAGGCCGAGGGGGAGGCCGATCAGCCCGCCGACCAGGCCCAGGGCCGTCATGGAGGACAGGACGACCGCGAGGATCTGGCGGGGTGTGGCGCCCAGGGATTTCAGGACGCCGAAGTCGCGGGCGCGGTCGCGGGTGTTGAGGACCACCGTGTTGAACACGCCGAGGGCGGCGATCACGGTCAGTCCCAGGGCCAGGAGGGCGAGCAGGCCGAGGACCGTCACCTGGCCGATCTCGGTGTCCTCGGCGGCGGCCTCGGCGCCCATGCCGTCGGCCTCCAGGGACGCGAGATAGGCGCCGACGGAGGCGCCGGGGGAGAGGACGACCTCCGCGAAGAAGGGCGACGACCTGTCCGGGACGACCACGCCGGCCTCGGGGCCGGACGGGGCGGGCCGCCGCGGCGTGGTGGAAGGCCGCGGTTCTCCCAGGGAGGAGAGGGAGGCCCAGTCGGTGAGGATGGTGTCCCCCCCTCCATCCACGATCGCCGTCCCGACGATGCGCAGGGTGAGTTTCCTGCCGCCCTTGTCGAGGGTGAAGGAGTCGCCGATCCGTCTGCCGCTGTTGCGCAGGAAGGGGCTGCCGACGATGGCCTCGCCGGGTCCGGCCAGCCAGCGTCCGCGCACCATCCGGTAGCCGTGCCGGTCGGTGACACCGCCCTGGTACGCCTGAAGACGCACCGACCGGGAGAGGCCCGGCACGTGCACATCCTCGGACCGGGCGATCGACACCTCCGCGGTGCCGGGGCGCTCCTTCAGCGCGGCCGACGAGCCGGTGAAGCCGAAGACCCTGACGTCGATGGTGTCCGAGCGCTCCGCGTCGGTGAAATAGGCGTTGACGGTGCGGTTCAGGCCGGTGGAGAACGTCACGGCCGCCACCCCGAACGCGACGGCGCTGATCGTCAGGGCGGTGCGCCCCGGCCTGGCG
>JAFACJ010001123.1 GCA_023425615.1 Actinomycetes bacterium | reverse complement strand
ACACCGCCGCGTCGGCGATCTCCTCGGGTTCGGGGAGCTTGCGCAGGTCGATGGTGGAGGCGGTCTCGTCGTACACCTCCTGCGGGGTGATGCCGCGCTCCTGGGCCAGGTAGTCGAAGTACCACTTGAGATTGGCGGCCCAGATGTAGCCGGGGGCGATGGTGTTGACCCGGATGCCGCGCGGCCCCAGCTCGGTCGCGAGGCTCTGCGCGAGGGAGAGGAGGGCGGACTTGGACATCTTGTAGGCGCCGAAGGTGCGCCGCGAGTGCCGCAGCACCGCGGAGTTGACCATGACGACGGAGCCGCCGTGCTCGGCGAGCGAGGGGGCGAACAGCCTGGTCAGCCGTAGCGCGGCCAGCACGTTGGTCTCGAAGGCGGCGCGGATGGCGTCCAGGTCGGTCTCGGCGAGGTCGGCCAGCGGCGGGATGGCGAAGGCGTTGTTGACCAGCCCGTCGACCCGCCCGTACTCCTCCAGCGCGGTGTCGGCGAGCCTCTGGCAGGACTCCTCGTCGGTGATGTCGGTGCGCACCCGCACCGCGCGGCGGCCCAGCCGCTCGACCTCCTCGGCTACCTTGTCCAGCCGCTTCTGGGTGCGCGAGGCCAGCACGACGTCGGCGCCGGCGGCGGCGCACTGCACCGCCAGCCCGCGCCCGAGGCCGGGCCCGACGCCGGAGATGACGACGACCTTGTTCTCCAGCAGCATCAGCCCAGCATCCTTTGCGCGACGGCGGTCTGGCGGGCGGCGATCCGCCCTGCCCACTCCTGCGGGGTGACGCGCTGCCGCTCGTGGTAGGGCAGGTTCGGCAGCTCGTCGAAGGGGATTATCTCGACCTCGGGGCCGTCGTCGGCCTTGAGCTCGCGGGCCAGGCGCTGCCAGCGGATCTGGAGGAAGCCGCGCCGGTGCCCGGTGCGCTCGATCCAGTTGGCGAGGCCGGGATCGCGCTCGCTGACGATGTAGCGGATCTTCCCGTCGGGATCCACGCGCGCCTGGTCGGCGGTGAGGCTGGTCTGGTGGTTGATGTAGTCGAGCGAGATGTACCACAGGCTGCCGAGCTGGAAGCCCTGGTAGGGGGCGTCCTCCTTGGCGGCGGCGGGCACCGTGATGACCATGACCTGGTCGTCGTCGAGGTCGTAGTGCCCGACGGAGGAGTACTGCGTGGTGAGCCCGCCGGGGGTGGAGCGCGGCTCGGTCATGGTGTTGACGGGCAGGCCGAGGTAGTGCCACTGGGGGAAGGCGAGGAACGTGCGGATCCGGGAGACGAGCATCCGGCCCGCCACGTCGAACCGCCTGGTGCTCACCTCCTCCCGCGCGGACTCGGGCGCGGATCCGAGCGTGTCGGCGCGGTGGATGCGGATCTCGCCGCGGCGCTCGCTCGCCCAGTCGCTGTAGACCTCGCGGACCAGCAGCATCGCCGAGCCGGGTCCGAGCGTGAAGTAGTTGGGGCCCGCGTCTGCCTTCTCCGGCCCGAAGCGCACCTCGTAGGAGCCGTCAGGGGCGATCTCGATCTCGCGGTCGTCGAACGCGGTGAGGCTGTCGGGCGACTGGGCGGGCGTGTAGTCGCCGTTCAGCACCTGGAAGCTGAGGTCGGCGGTGTTGCTGCGCCTGCCGGTGACGACGTATTCGGCGTCGTCGCGCAGGTAGGAGTGGAAGTAGAGGGTGTCGGGGTTGTCGAGCCCGAGCTTGGTGTAGGGCCCCGTGGAGGCGGCGAAGAAGGGGAAGTCGCGTTCGTAGGCCCAGGCCATGTGCAGCGAGGCCTTGATGCTCCCCGCCAGGTAGTCCAGGCCCTCGGCGAGGTCCTGCTCGGTCTGGATGTGCGGCGCGGAACGGATGATCTGCTCGGCCTCGGCGATCGCCTGCGCGAAGGACTGCGTGGCCACCGTGCTCCTTAGGATTGCGGTACAAATATGTACCGAAGCGGTAGCTTCTGTGCGAGTTGAGACTAGAACCGGTTCTAGGAAGTGGTCAATGGTCACCGTCCGGCGCTCCCCGCCGACCGCCCGCGTCATCGCCGTGCTCGACCATCTCGTCGCCTCCGGCGGGCGCCGCGCCGGCCTGTCGGCGCTGGCCCGCGACCTCGGCCTCAGCAAGCCCACCTGCCTGGGCATCCTCACCGAGCTGGTCGACGCCGGCTATCTGGTGCGCGACGCCAGGACGCTCGCCTACGGCCTGGGCCCCGCCCTCATCGCGGCGGGGCGCGTGGCGAGGGAGGGCTTCTCCGCCGCCGAGGCCGCGCGCCGCCACCTGGAGCCGCTGGCCGAGCGCTACCGGACGTCCTGCACGGTCTCGGCGGTCGTCGGCGAGGAGATCCTGGTCCTGGAGGCGGTCGCCGCCCCCGGGCTCACCCCCGCCAAGGTCGGCGAGCGCTATCCGTTCGCCCCGCCCAGCGGCCTGATGTACGTGCTGTGGGGGCCGGAGGAGGAGTTCGAGCGCTGGCTGGCCAAGGAGCCGACGCTCCCGGTGCGGATGGACAGGGAGCGGCTGCGCGAGATCGCCGCGCGGTGCCGCGCGGCCGGCTACCTGGTGGAGAGCCTCACCCCGGCCGGGTCGCGCCTGTACTCCCTGCTGGCGGGCGCCGCCTCCCACGAACTGCCGCCCGAGGCCCGCGCCCTGATGGGCGAGCTGGTCTCCACGCTGGGGGAGCGGGTGTACCTCGGCGCCGAACCCGACCCGCGCCGCAGGCACCCCGTCCATCTGCTGGCGGCGCCCACCTATGACGCGGACGGGGCGCAGGACCTGGTGCTCGCCCTCCAGGTGGGCGCCTCCCTGACCGGCGCCGAGATCGTCCGCAGGGGGAGGGAGCTGGTCGCGGCGGCGGACGCCGCCACCGCCGAGCTGGGCGGACGCCTTCCAGGCCGGCCCGTTCCGCCCACGGACGAAGACTGATTTTTCGGTTCTCGCTGATTTGTCGGTAGGTCCCAGTAGGTTCCTGATCATCATCGCGGTGGGGGTGTGACGTCCCTTCCATGCGCGTGCAGCCTCGGACGGGAGGAGACGGAGGTCCGTATGGGATGGCTGGCTGCGGGTGACGGATACGAGATCGCCCTGCTGGAGGGAAAGGTGGTGGCGCGCTCCGCGTCGGGCCGCGCCACGGGAAGGCGACTGAAGACGCTGCCGAAGGCGCTGCGCGACCACCCGGAGGTGGAGCGGCTGCGGCGGTTCGCCGAATGGCTGGACCGGCACGCCGCCGAGTGCGTCGCCCAGGTCGACGCCTGGATGGTCTCGTCGCTGCCGGTGCCGACCGTCCTGCTGGGCAGGGTGTGGGCGGATGAGGCGTGGCGGACCGCCCTGCACGACCTCGTCGTGGTCGGCGACGACCCCGATGAGGCGGGCTTCCTGCGCGACGTCTCGGAGAACGGCGAGCTGGGCCTGGTGAACCTCGACGGCGAGACCGTGCGGCTGTCGGCCGAGACCGTGACGATGCCGCACCCGGTGCTGCTGCCCGATCTGGACGACCTGCGCGAGTTCGCCGCCGAACTGGGCGTGACGCAGAAGGTCGAGCAGATCTACCGCGCCACCTGGCGCAAGCCCGCCGAAGGCGAGTACGACGCGAAGGCGACCTCCGTCGCGGAGTTCGCCGGCGGGAGGTTCTCCTCGCGGTTCCGGCTGGCGGCCCGCGCCGAGTCCCTCGGCTACCGGGTGTCGGGCGGCTACGCCACCTGCCGGGTGCGCGACGGCGGCCAGGCCAACGACGCGGCGGTGTGGATCGGCGAACCGTACTGGGACGGCGGTATCGAGGTCGGGAACCTGTCCTGGAACGACGTGCGGGGACGGCAGGTGACGCTGGGCGAGGTCGGCCCCGTGGCCTGGTCGGAGGGAATGCGCATGGCCTCCGCCCTGTACGCGGGCCGCATCGTGGAGACGGGCGAAGGCACGTGAGCCTCCGGCGCCGGGAGGCGCCGGAACTGCTGGAGGCCGGGGCCGTGCTGCCGCTCGGCACTCGGGGCGCGGGGGAGCAGGCGGTGCCGTTGACGGCACGCGCCTACCGGCACCCCGGCCTGGAGGACCGGGTGGTGGTGCGGCTGGCCGCCGCGGAACTGGGCCCGGTCGAGGACGCGTGCGCCGGTTTCTTCGGCTTGGAGCCCGCGGGGGATCCGCAGGTCGTCGGGCTCGGACGGCGGGAGCCGCCGGGCTTCCCCGCATGGGCGCTGGTCCATCACCCCGAGGACGGGCACCACGCGTTGGCCGTGGTGCCCGAACTGGAGCGCGCCGCCCGGCAGGCGGGTCACAGGCCCAAGGCGGCGCTGGCGGATTTCCAGGGGCTGGCCGGGAGGCTGGCCGGCTCGGTGCCGCATCTGCTGCCGACGTTCTACGAGCGGGCAGGGCGTGAGTTCCTGGCGGCCGGGCACCTGGCCTTCGCCGGAAGGATGTTCGCCCAGGCGCGCAGAGCGGAGGCCGAACACGGGCTGCCCGTCGACGAGGACCGCCTCGACGCCGCCTTCCTGGAATTCGCCCTGGCGGGTGCCCTTCCGGTGAAGACGCTGTCGGGGTACTCCAAGGAGCTCGCCGCCCGGATGCCCGTGGCCGAGGCGCTGCGCCGTTTCACCCGTCTGTGCGTGCGCCGTACCGCGGGCGGCCTGCCTCCGTCCGCGCAGATGGCCACCGACGTGCGGCGCCTGGCCGAGGCCGCTGGCGCCGGAGCGGAGGACGCCGAGGGCGACTACCTGGCGGAGATGCTCCTTCTCCCCGCGACCATGCGGGTGGGCGCGGGCTGGTGGAAGGCGCACCGCGACGCCCTGCTCGCCCTCGCCGGAACACGTCCGGACATCCGTGGCGCGCTGCTGAACCTGATGCCCGAGGGCGAAGGCGAGGAACTGCCGGGCCTGTGGCTGGAGATCCTGGAAGGGTCCGGTGCCACCGCCGCGCTCCTCGACCCGGACCCGGAGCCCGAGGAAGCCCGCTCGAAGGACGGTGCCGTGGGCTGGTTGCGGCGCTTCCTGGAGCTGTGGACCCCGGCGACCTCCCCGACCTGCCACCTGCCCGCTCTGCACCCCCTGGTCGAGCGGATGGCGGCCCGGTTGCGGGCGGAGCTCGCCGAACGCGGCGAGGTGTTCGCCGTCCCGCGGAGCGTCGACCTGCTGGATCAGCTGCTCGCGCTGGAAGTGCCGGTCGCGGATCCTGGCCGAGGATACGGACTGGAGTTCTTCAGAGAGGAGCCGGGACCGAGACGGCGCGACCTGGTGGCGCTGGCGGCCGACCGCCGTTTCCGCGCGGCCTTCGACCGGGGCGCCGACCGCCTGCTGAAGAAGGGGGCGCCGGGCGCGGACGCCCTGCGGTCGTTGGCCGCGGTGCGCGGCGGACGTCTCCTGCTGGCCGAGTGGGTGGAGGGACTCGCCCGCGCCCCGCTGGCGGAGGGCCTGCCCGGTCTGCACGGCGCGCTGACGCGGATCTGCTCGCTGCCCGACGAAGTCCTGCTCCTGGCCGAGGACGCGGTACGGGCGACGGGCTCGGCCGACCTGGTGTCCCACCTTCGCCGGACGCTGGAGGCGGGACTCTTCGACGAGCTGTCATGGCCCGCCTGGGAGGAGGCGCTGGCCGCGCTCGCCCCGCCGGAGAAGTTCTGGAGCCTTACCGTCTCCGACGCCTGGCCGTACCTGGTCGTCAACAACGGCTTGCAGGCCAGGGTCATCGGCGCCGAGGGCACCGTCCTCGTCCA
>JAFACJ010001100.1 GCA_023425615.1 Actinomycetes bacterium | reverse complement strand
CACCGGGCGAGGACGTCGGCCTCCTCGGCCGGATCGGGGGTGGTGTCGTCGCTGCGTCGCTGGCCGCCGCCGAGCACCACGTGGTCGCCGTGCGGGAAGATCGACGCCCAGGCCGGCGCCATCGGCGCCTCCATGAAGAACCGTTCCAGGCCGGGGTTGCGCACCACGATCCGGGGGCCGCGCACCGGGTGCAGGCCGGTGTCGCCGGTCAGCGCCCACGCCGCCAGCCCGGCGTCTGCTCGACGTACGGGGGCGTCGCCCCTGCCGGCCGGGCGGCGAGCGTGCCGTCGCGCCACACCACGCCCGGCATGGGCTCGGCGCCGAGCACCCGCAACGTCTCGTCGGTCCAGGCGCGTTGCGGGTCGCCGGGTGGCGACAGGTTCGGGCCGACGAGCGCCGACGCCAGCGCCGAGGTGGTGCGGGCGGGCGGCGCCGCCGTGCGGACGAGCACCCTGGCGCCGCTCTCGGCCAGCCGGATGCCGGTGCTGAGCCCGCTCACGCCGGCTCCGAGGACGACGACGTCCGGATGTGCGGTCATGGCGGGCCCCCATCGCGTCGCGGCTGCGGTCGCCCGCCCATTCTGCCCGGCGATCCCGCTCCCGTTTGCCCCGTCCGGCCGCCGTCAGTCGCTCAGCGCTGCCAGGAGTCGAGGCCGCGGACGGCGGCGGCGGCGATGTCGTCGGACAGGCCGGGGTCGTTGCTGGTGCCCTCCCAGCCCTGGTCGTGCACGACGGTGACCGCGTCGGCGACCCGGATCACGATGATCTGGCTGGTGGCCTGCCCTTCGGCCGGGCTGCCGTCGAGGCCGGTAGCCGGTCGCGTCACCGTCACCAGCAGGGCTTCGTCGCCGGTCCGGGCCATCGGCTCGGACCGGACGGTGACGGTGCCGCCCGACTCCTGGAACGACCGGCAGGACTCCATCGCCCCGCGGACCCGGCGCAGGTAGTCGGCGGCGCCGGTGCCCTCGAACGCGAAGACGGTCTGGTGCAGCGTGCCGAAGGGGACGTTCTCCGGCGGGTCCGTCGGCTTCTTGTAGGCGCTCGTCATGGCGGCGCTCGCGGTGACCGACCGTCCGCCGCTGCGGAACTCCTGGTCGCACAACTCGGGCAGCGCGTCGGTGACCTCCATCGGCTGCGCCTCGGTCTTGCGCAGCTCCGGCGGCAGGTCGGCGAAGGCTGACGTCGGGATCGTCACGCGCCCGCCGGACGACTGCGACGTCTCCGGCGTCGCGGGGGCGGTGGCCGAGGTCGCGCTCGGGTCCGCGGCGCCGCCGTCGTCCCCACCGCCGTCGCCGCACGCGCCGGCCAGCAGCGCGGTGACGAGCAGGGGTACGCCAAGCATCCGCCTACGGCGACTCGGTGTCCTCATGTCGACCTCCGTCCCGTGCCCGTCCCGACGACGTTCCCGATGCCACGCCGCCCGAAACGGCGTGCCAGTCCCCTGCTCCCCCAACTGCCGGGCGCCCCGTGGCGTTCCGGCGCGCAGCCACCTCTTGACATGTCGTTAGGCACCTGACAATGTTGTCAGGTGCCTAACGACATGAACGCCTACGAGCTGGCCGCTCCGGGCGTCTGGGCGAAGAAATACTTCCTCGCCAGCCGGGCCCTGATGGAGTCCGTGCTGCGCCCCTACGATCTCGGGAACACCCAGTGGTACGTGTTGTACCGGCTGAGTGAGGGCCGGCCGGTCGGCCAGCGCACCCTCACCCGCGAACTGGAGGTCGAACGGGCGACCCTCAGCGCGGTGATCGCGGCGCTCGTCCGCAAAGGCCTGATCGAACAGGTGCCCGACCCGGGCGACCAGCGTCAGAAACAGCTGCACATCACGCCGGCCGGCGTGAACCTGTGGCACTCGCTCCCCGATCCGATGGCGTTGATCGCGGAGGTCGCCTTCGGCGGGGTCGACCCCGCGGACATCGAGACCATGAATCGCGTCCTCAGCGGCGCGACCAGACGACTGATCGACTACCGGAAGGAGCACGGGTCATGACCGTTCTCGTGACCGGCGGAACGGGCCTGGTCGGCCCCCGCCTGCTCGGGCGACTCACCGCGGCGGGTATCGAGTGCCGCGCCCTCGTCCGTCCCGGAAAAGCAGTGCCCGACGGCGTACGGCGCGTCGAGGGTGACGTCCTCAGCCCCGAATCCCTGCCGGCAGCCGTGGAAGCCGTCACCGCGGTCATCCACCTGGCCGCCGTCTTCCGCACCCGCGACGACGAGCAGATCTGGGCCGTCAACCGTGACGGCACCCGCAACCTGATCGCCGCCGTCGAGAAGCACGCGCCGCAGGCCCGGTTCCTGCTGGCCAGCACCTCCCACGTCTACGGCGCCGACAGCACCCACCCCGGGCGTGAGGACGACCCCGTCGCGCCGACGCTGGCCTACCCCGCCAGCAAGATCGAAGCCGAGCAGCTGCTTCGCGCCAGCGGGCTCACCTGGGGCATCCTGCGCCTTCCCTTCATCTACGGCGACCGGGACGGGCACCTCGAATCGTTGCCCGAACTCGCGGCCGGCATGGGGTGGCACCCGGCACAGCGGCTGAGCGTCTGCCACCACGCCGACATCGCCACGGCGTTCGCACTGGCCCTCACGGGCGCGTTCGACAACCGCACCGTCAACATCGCCGACGAGTCGCCCCTGAGCATCTACGAGATGTCCCAGCTCGTCGGCTACTCCTACGGCTCCTCCGCCGAACCGCTCCGTCAGCCGTGGCGGGGGCAGATGGACATCAGCCTCGCCCGCAGCCTCGGCTTCACACCGACGATCAGCACCATCTACGAGGCCGTCCGCAGCGGCGCGCTCTGACCCGGCGCGAGCATAAACAAAGGGTTGTTTGCGCAAACCTGTGTTTGCGCTAGCGTGAGGGCATGCGCTCCGATCCGGACCTCGATCTCGCCTTCGCCGCGCTCGGTGACCCGGTCCGCCGCGCCCTGGTGACCCGCCTCGCGCGCGGTGAGGCCACCGTGGGTGAGCTGGGCGAGCCGTTCGACCTGACGCCGCAGGCGATCTCCC
>JAFACJ010001096.1 GCA_023425615.1 Actinomycetes bacterium | reverse complement strand
GAGGCGGCCAGGTAGGCGGCGGCGAGCCCGAGGACGGCGAGCGCCGCGAGCCACGGCAGGGCGCCGGGCCGTGCCAGGCCGGTGTGCGCCGCCTCCATCACGCCTCTCCCGGCCGCCTGCGCAGCGCCGGCAGGAGCAGCCAGCCGCTGACGGCGAGCAGGAGCACCGCGACGAGGTTCCAGGTCCAGCCGTAGGCGACGAGGTCGACCTCGTAGCGGATCTGGTGCAGCCGCATGAGCCTGTGGTGGACGAGCCCGTCGTAGAGCTGGAAGGCGCCGGCTCCCAGCAGGACTCCTCCGGCCGCCAGCCGCCTGGCCAGCGCGCCGCGCCGCGCGGCGTCGGCGGCGAGAACCAGCCCCAGGACGGTGGCCACCCAGCTGAAGGCGTGGACCAGGCCGTCGGAGAGGAGCCCGAGGGAGAGCGTGGACCCGTCGTAGAAGTGACGCCAGTGCAGCAACTGGTGGAAGACGGTCTCGTCGATGAACGCCGCGACGCCGACGCCGAAGGTGATACCGGCGCACAGGGACCGCCGCGGCCAGTTCGTTCTCTTCGGCTGCTCCTTCTCGTCTTGCCGCCTGGGCATCGTGGTCACCTGCCTCTTTCGAGTTCCCGGGATGCGCTGAAGGACGCGGGACGTCCGGCGGAGGCGATGTCGGCGAACCGCAGCGCGTTGTGGACCGCGGCGGCGGAGGGGTCGTTGTTGAAGTAGACGTAGGCGTCGCAGCCGTCGGCGGTGACCTCGCCGACACGGCTCGCCCAGGCGTGCAGCGCCGCCTCGCCGTAGGCGGGCCAGGGCCGTGCGGCTCCCTCGTGGCAGCGCAGGTAGACCCAGTCGGCGGTGCGCCACAGCGGGGTCACCGGGCGGCCCCGCCGGTCGGCCCAGCACAGGGCGGCGCCGCGGGCCGCCAGCAGGTCGCGGATCTCCTCGGTCCACCAGGAGGCGTGGCGCGGTTCGACGGCGACACGGACGCCGGAGGGGAAGCAGTTCAGGCAGCGCGCCAGCAGTCCGGCGTCGGCGCGCAGGGTCGGCGGGAGCTGGAGCAGGACGGGGCCGAGCTTGTCGCCGAGGCCGAAGGCGGCGCGCATCAGCCGTCCGACGGGCTCCTCGGGCGCCGACAGGCGGCGGATGTGGGTGAGATAGCGGCTGGCCTTGACGGCCATGACGAACCCGGGAGGCGTCAGCTCGCTCCAGCGCCGGAACAGCTCGTAGGGCGGCAGCCGGTAGAAGGCGGCGTTGCTCTCGACGGTGTCGAACCGCTCGGAGTAGCGCTCCAGCCAGCGGCTCTGCGGGAGGCCGCGCGGGTACAGCACGGTGCGCCAGTCGGCGTACTGCCAGCCGGACGTGCCGACGCGCAGTGCGCCCTTTGCCACGGGCCTGACCTGACTCACCGGGCCGAATCCCCCGATCCCGCTTGTTCCTCCCGTTTTCTTCATGCCTTCCCGGGGAGGGTGAAGATGAACACGGCGTGCCTTGATGATCATGGTACGCCGGTCACGGGGTGAACACGCGGAGCGACCCGGCGGGGGCCGGAAGGGCGGGGACGATGCGGGTAGTGGTCATCGGCGGCACGGGCAACCTCGGCACCAATACGCTACGGGCGCTGGCGGATGATCCGGACATCACCTCGCTGATCGGTATCGCGCGGCGCCGGCCGCGCCTGGAGATCGGGCAGACCCAGTGGATGACCGCCGACATCACCCGCAGCGACCTGGTGCCGCTGCTGCGCGGCGCGGACGCGGTGGTGCACCTGGCGTGGATCTTCCAGCCGACCCACGACCCCTACCTGACCTGGCGGACGAACGTGCTGGGCACCGTGCGGGTGCTCCAGGCGGTCGTGGAGGCGGGGGTGCCCGCGCTGGTCTACTCCTCCTCCGTCGGCGCCTACTCGCCGGGCCCCAAGGACCGCCTGGTCGGTGAGGACTGGCCCACGCACGGCTGGCCGATGGCCGCCTACGGCAGGGAGAAGTCCTATGTCGAGCGGCTCCTCGACACCTTCGAGGCGGAGTACCCGCAGTGCCGGGTGGTGCGGATGCGGCCGGGGTTCGTCTTCGAGCGGCGTACGGCCACCGAGCAGCGCCGCCTGTTCGCCGGGCCGCTGGTGCCCGGCAGCCTGGTGCGGCCGGGGCTGCTGCCGTTCGTGCCCGACATCCCCGGCCTGAAGATGCAGGTGGTGCACTCCTCTGACGTGGGGGAGGCGTTCCACCAGGCCGTCGTGCGGCCGGTGCACGGCGCCTTCAACCTGGCGTCCGCGCCCGTCATCGGCGGCGACGAACTCGCCGCGCTGCTGCGCGCCCGCAAAGTGCGGGTGCCCGCGCCGGTGGTGCGGACGCTCCTGGCCGCGGCGTGGAACCTGCGGCTGGTCCCCGCCTCGCCGCAGTTGTTCGACCTGGCGCTGCGGCTGCCGCTCATGGACGTCGGCCGCGCCAGGTCGGAACTCGGCTGGACGCCCCGCTACACCTCCACCCAGACCCTCGCGGAGTTCTTCGCCGGGCTTCGGGCGGGCG
>JAFACJ010001094.1 GCA_023425615.1 Actinomycetes bacterium | reverse complement strand
GGGTAACGATGTGTCGGCTCTCGGAAACGTGCGTACATATATGAATCGAGGTCCGGCGCCGGTCGTTCCCGGGTGCCGTTATCCGCGTCGGTGTCGGCAGGCGGGCTGCCACTAGGGCTTGGCCCGGATTCCTGGCGGAACGGGTCGGGTCGCCGTGCGGTCGTGGTGGCCGGTGGATTCCCCGCCGACCTGTGGGGGCCGCCGAACATCGCAGGCTGGATCAGGAAAACGCGGCGATGAAGTTGATCCGGGAATGGTGGCTCTTTCCTTGTGATCATGTCGTGTGCCGTTCTCGAGTGAGGCATCCGCTGTCGGCCGTCGTCGGAATGCCGCTGGGGCCGTCGTTTCTGGAGCGCCTCGCCTCGGGGCTCGTGGGGTGGCTGCCGCCGAGGTTCGCCGAGTGGTCGCATCTGCTTGACGCGTTCGGCCGGATCGGGGTGCTGCCGCTGGTCGGGGTCACCGGTGCCCGGTTCGGTCTCGTCGCGGGCGTGGCGGACGACGCGGCCAGTCGGTCGCCGCTCTCGGTCGTCTCCGAGATGGCGACGGCTGCCGTCAGCCTGGGGAGGGGTGGGGCTCGGCCTCGGTGGACTGCCTGGCCGCGGTCCTCCTGGTCGCCGCCTTCGCGGGCTGTCCGATGGCGCGGGGGCCGCGCCGGGTGAAAGAGCGGGGCGAACCGACGGTCACCGTGGCGGTCGTCGGCGACGATTCCGCTGTCCGTAGCGGGGACGCGCGCTCGGTCTGGAGACGGGCGGAGAAGAAACGTGCGGAAAGGTTCGGGAGAAGCCTTTCACCGTGCCCGTATCCGCCGACCGGAGATAATCCCAACCGGCTCTATCGAGAATATGTGATAAAGGGCCGGCGGTCCCTTCGTGGGGGGCGGGTGGTGCGCCTGTGGCCGTGGTCGATGGTGAGTTCCCTTCATTAGCCGCAATCCAAATAAAACCGACAATTCCCAGGCTCAGCAGTTTAAAAATAGATCGACCAAGAAACTTCTTGACGCATCCGATGATCGAAGATAATGTTCCTTTCGTAGGAAGTTGGAAAATGTTCTGGAGTGGTATTCGGTACATGCTCGCAGCTCTTTCCGCTGCATTCATGGACTGCTTTGTTCGGTTTCCTTGGGTCGTTATTCTTTTGTAGTCGGAGTGCCGGTGCGGTTGGGGTCCGGTACTGACTTGATGGCAAGAGCCAAAGGGAGAACTCATGGCCGAGAAGCGACAGCGGAAAACCGAACCCGAGAGCGCTCCGGTGGCGGGCGTCGAAGAGGTTCTGCAGCGGTTCCAGGAGGCGTCGCTCCGCCTGGTGCAGGCGAACGAGGCGGCACGCGAGGCCGCGGCCCGGGAGTCGGCGGAGGCGTGGCTTGAGGTCCAGGGGAAGATCCACTCGCTCGAGCACACCCGCTTCGAGGCGGTGGCCGAGGCGCATCGGAGGGCGCTGGCCGCGGCGGGAGAGGCGGGAGCAGGGGATCCGCAGGCCGCGTTCGCCGCGTTCGCCAAGACGCAGCAGGAGTTCGGGAACGAGATCCAGCGGATACAGGCGGAGATCGAACCCCGACTGGCGGAGATCGTCCAGGAGGCGTCGGGTGAACGCGGCGCCGGCATCATCGACCGGTACGTCCAGCAGCGGCAGGCCGCGTATCAGGCGTATGTCGGTGATGTGCAAAGGGCGTGGGCGGGCTTCGACCATCCCGATCCGCAGGCGATGAGCGCGATCGCCCAGCATGTTCTCGTCACCCTCGCGACCGTCTACGCGTGAAGTCGCCTCAGATGGATCTGGAAGAGCGCATCGCCCGGCTCTCACCCGCCAAGCTGGCGCTTCTCGAGCGGAGGCTGGAGAAGACACGGCCCGACGGGCGTCACGAAACGGCGGTCCCGGGCGGGCCGGCGCGGGAGCGCGCACCGCTGTCCTTCGCCCAGGAACGCCTGTGGTTCCTCGACCAGATGGAGCCGGAGCGGGGCATCTACAACCTGCCCGAACTGATGCTCCTGCCGGATCCGGTGGACCCCGGCCTGATCGAGGAGAGCCTGCTGCTCCTCGTCGAACGGCACGGCGCCCTGCGCACGAGGTTCGTCGTGGAGGACGGGAATCCGGTCCAGGTGATCGGCGACGACCCGGCCCGGGCGCTGGACTTCTCGGTCGTCGACAGGCGCGGCGCCGTGGCGGATCCGGCCGAGGCGAGCCTGTCGCGCGTCCTCAACGACGCGACGTGGGCTCCGTTCGAGCTCTCCACCGGACCCCTCCTCCGCGTTCGGCTCGTCCTCCAGTCCGGCGGCCGGAACCTCCTGCTGGTGGTGATGCACCACATCGTCTCCGACGGCTGGTCGCTCGGCATCTTCACCCGTGAGCTCCGAGCGCTGTACGAGGCGCTCCTGAGGGGGACGGAACCCGGCCTCGGCGGCCCGCCGCCGCAGTACGCGGACCACGCGGTCGCGCAGCGGCGGTCGCTCGTCGGGGAGCGACTCGACGCGCTGATCTCCTACTGGCGGCGCCGGCTCGACGGGGCGCCGCCGGTGCTGTCGCTGCCCTTGGACCACCGGCGTCCGGCCAGGCAATCGTTCAAAGGCGCCCTCCACTCCTTCGAGATACCCCTCCCCTCGGTGGAGAGGCTCAGGTCCCTGTGCCGTGAGTCCGAGACGGTTCCGTTCATGGCGCTGCTCGGCGTGTTCAAGGCGCTGCTCCACCGCTACACGGGCGAGTCCAAGATCGTGGTCGGCACTCCCATCGCGAACCGCCACCGCTCCGAGCTGGAGAACGTGATCGGGTTCTTCACGAACACCCTCGTGCTGTGCACCGAGACCGCCCCCGGCATGACCTTCCGCGAACTGCTGGCGGAGGTGCGGAAGACCACGCTCGGCGCGTACGAGCACCAGGAGCTCCCGTTCGAGAAGCTCGTGTCCGAGCTGCAGCCGGAGCGCAGCCTGAGCTACAACCCGCTCTTCCAGGTGATGTTCACCTTCCAGAACCTCCCCACCGGGCGAGTGGACGCCGCCGGACCGGAAGGCGGGGGCGGCCTCGGACCGGAGCCGGCGGGGCTCGACGTGAAGCTGTCCAAGTTCGACCTCACCCTGGCGATGACCGAGACCGGGGGCGGGCTGTCGGCGGTGTTCGAGTACGCCACCGACCTGTTCGAGCCGGACACCGTCGAGCGCATGGCCGTCCACTTCGTCAACCTGCTCGACCACGTCACCCGGGATCCGGACGTCGCGCTGGCGAAGGCCACGCTGCTCTCGGCGGAGGAGCGCGAGCGGGTGCTGACGCACTGGAACGCCACGGAGCACGAGTGGCCCGAGGTCCTGCCCCTCCACGGAGGGTTCGTGCGGTGGGCGCGCAAGACCCCGGACTCGACGGCGCTGATCTTCCGGGACCGCGAACTGACCTATCGCGAGCTCGACCTCCGCTCTGACCGCGTCGCGGAGCTGCTGCGGAGCCGGGGCGTCGCACGTGGCGACATCGTCGGCATCCGCATGCCCCGCTCGCCGGAGGTGGTCATCGGCCTGCTCGGCATCCTGAAGGCGGGCGCGGCCTACCTGCCGATCGAGCTGGACCTGCCGGCGGAACGCGTCGCGTACATGCTGGAAGAGGCACGGGTGAAGGAGGTGCTGACCACTTCCGTGGCTCCGGGACCGGCCGTGCCCCAAGGGATGCGGACGACCGCCGTCGACGAGCTGGACTTCGACCAGGACGCCGGGGGCGAGTCCCCGCCCGCCGTCGACGTCCGGCCCGCCGATCTGGCCTATGTCCTCTTCACGTCGGGGTCGACCGGCGAGCCGAAGGGGGTCATGGTCCAGCACGGCGCGATCGCCAACCGCCTGGACTGGATGCAGGAGCGCTACGGCCTCAAGACCGACGACCGTGTGATGCAGAAGACCCCGTACGGCTTCGACGTGTCGGTGTGGGAGTTCTTCTGGCCGCTGTCGCAGGGCGCCTGCCTCGTGATCACCGAACCGGAGCGGCACAAGGAGAGCGCCTACCTGGTCGAGCTGATCAAGAGCCGAGGCGTCACCTGCCTGCATTTCGTGCCCTCGATGGTGCAGCTCTTCCTCCAGGAGGACCTGAGCGGCTGCGCGTCGCTGAAGCGGATCATCTGCAGCGGGGAGGCGCTCTCGGCCGAGCAGTGCCGCCGGCTCCAGGA
>JAFACJ010001088.1 GCA_023425615.1 Actinomycetes bacterium | reverse complement strand
TTCCAAGGAGCCTGCCCCGAATTTGGTTTCCATCATGTTCACCGTGGCCGCAGTAGCACCAGTGCTGCCCTCTTGGCTGGTGTCGGTGATCATCATTGTCGTCTTGTGGACGACGCCAGCGCCGCCTCGATCGCCCCGGAGTCGCCAGGGCCGACGGCGTTAGGTGTGTGTCCGGTGCCCTCGACTGGTTGAGGGCACGGTACACGATTCGCGTATGTCATCTCTGGAAAGCGCCTTGCTGCGTGTTTCTTTGGGTTCCGATGGCATGTGACCTGGGGAGGGAAGGGCTCAGTGGTCGGCGTAGGTGCTCATCTGGCCTTCGCGTCGCTCTCGGAAGGGGCGCGGAAGGCGTGGGCCAAACATGACTATTCGACTGAAGAATGGTTGCCGCTGTGGCGGCATATGGCGGACAGCGCGGCGGTGGCGGGGCTGCTGTGGGATGAGTGGCTGCCGTGGAATGTGCGAGAGTCTGTCGGGGCTACCTTGCCGGAAGGGCAAGAGGACGGGCGTCGGCTCATCGTGTTCCTGGCGGCGTCTCATGATCTTGGTAAGTGCACCCCGACATTCGCCTGCCAGGTAGAGGGTCTGGCGCGGCGGATGTGCGATGCCGGCCTGGAGATGCACTCGCGAAAGCAGTACGGGCTGGATCGGCGCAAGGCCCCCCACGGGTTGGCGGGGCAGATGTTGATCCAGAAGTGGTTGGCGGATCGATACGGGTTCAGCGCTCGGACGGCAGGGCAGTTCGCGGTGGTCGCCGGCGGGCATCACGGAACCCCGCCGGAACATCAGCAGATCCATGAGTTGCAGAACCGTGAGAATCTGCTGTGGCACTCAGGGGCGAGCAAAGAGCTGTGGCAGAAGGCGCAGCGAGAGCTCGTAGAGGGGTGCGCGCAGTTGGCGGGGGCGGGGGAACGGTTGGGGGAGTGGCGGTCGGTGCGGCTGCCGCAGCCGGTGCAGGTCGTGTTGACGGCAGTGGTGATCCTGTCCGACTGGATAGCCAGCGCGTCCGAGCTGTTCCCTTACGATCCGTCGTCGTGGCTCTCGGTCGGCGAGGAAGGGGAGCGGCGTCGGCTTGAGGCGGCCTGGCGCGGTCTGGATTTGCCCGGTCCGTGGCGGCCACGAGAGCCCGAGGGGTCGGCCGCAGAAGTGTTCGGGGGTCGGTTCGCTCTGCCTGCGGGAGCCGAGATCAGGCCCGTGCAGGCGGAGGCCGTGCGTATGGCGCGGGAGATGCCGGCTGCGGGGCTGCTGATGATCGAAGCGCCGATGGGGGAGGGGAAGACGGAGGCGGCCTTGGCCGCTGCGGAGATCCTGGCAGCTAGGAGCGGCGCGGGTGGTCTGCTCGTGGCGCTGCCGACGAGGGCGACGGGGGACGCGATGTTCCCCCGCCTGTTGGCGTGGTTGGAGCGACTATCTTTCGACGGCCCCAAGTCGGTGGTGCTCGCCCATGCGAAGGCCGCGCTCAACGATGTGTGGGCAGGGCTGATGCGGGAGGACCGTCAGACGATCGCCGCCGTGGAAGTCGACGGAGATGAGGAGATACGCGTCGAGCGCACATCCCGTCAGGCACCGTCTGGGCTGCACGCGCACCAGTGGTTGCGGGGCCGGAAGAAGTCTCTG
Organism: Actinomycetes bacterium; assembly: GCA_023425615.1. GTDB lineage: Bacteria > Actinomycetota > Actinomycetes > Streptosporangiales > Streptosporangiaceae > Actinocorallia. The sequence goes on along the minus strand of JAFACJ010001088.1, from coordinate 3,541 downwards.
CTGGCGTCTTTCGCCGTAGGGACGATCGACCAAGTGCTGTTCGCAGGGTTGAAGAGCCGCCACTTGGCTCTGCGCCACCTGGCCGTTGCGGGCAAAGTCGTGGTCATCGACGAGGTGCACGCTTACGACGCTTATATGAGCCGCTACCTGGAGCGCGTCCTGCAGTGGCTTTCGGCTTACAAAGTGCCTGTTGTGATGCTGTCAGCGACGCTTCCGGCGGAACGCCGTCGAGCTCTGGCGGAGGCGTATGCGGGAGATTCCGCCGCCGAACTGGACATGACCGAGGACGCCTATCCGCTGATCACGGCGGTCGCCGATGGTTCCTCCCCGCTTCTCGCCTGTCCTCCGGCGGCCTCGGGGCGGCGCACGGAGGTCGTCTTGGAGCGGTTGGACGATGACCTGACGCTCCTGGTGGACCGGTTGGGCCGGGAACTGGCGGACGGAGGATGCGCACTGGTGGTGCGCAACACGGTGGACCGCGTACTGGAGGCCGCCGACCGGCTACGGGAGCGTTTCGGTGACCGTGCGGTGACCGTGGTCCACTCGCGGTTCGTCGCAGCCGATCGGGCGGCCAGGGACGCGATGCTGCGGACGGTGTTCGGCCCTGACGGAGACCGCCCGGTTGGCCCCCATGTGGTGGTGGCGAGCCAGGTGGTGGAGCAGTCCCTGGATGTCGATTTCGACCTCTTGGTGAGTGATCTGGCTCCCGTGGACCTCCTTCTTCAGCGCATGGGGCGCCTGCACCGGCATAAGCGGATCCGGCCATCGCGGCTGGCGAGAGCCCGTTGCCTGATCACCGGCGTGGAGTGGGGGACGTCTCCTCCAGACTCGGTACAGGGAAGCACGAAGGTCTACGGGCGGCACGCTCTTCTGCGTGCGCTGGGTGTGCTCGCGCCGCATCTGGACGGTGCTCCTCTCGTGCTGCCGGACCACATCAGCCCGCTCGTGCAGCGCGCGTACGGGGGCGAATCGGTGGGTGAGGAGGCATGGGCGAAGGCGATGGCCGAAGCCCGTGCAGAGCACGAGCGGAGTGTCGCCGAGAAGCGCGAGGAAGCCGGGGCTTTCCTGCTGGGGCCGGTGCGGCGGCCGGGGCGGCCGCTGTTCGGCTGGCTGGAGGCGCAGGCCGGCGACGTGGATGACAGCCATGTCGGCCGTGCTCAAGTCCGTGACAGCGAGGAGAGCCTGGAGGTTCTCGTCGTCCAGCGGTCGCGGGACGGTCGGCTGACCACCCTGCCTTGGCTGGACGGAGGCCGCGGCGGCCTGGAGTTGCCCGAGCACAGCGCCCCTTCCCGGAGAGCCGCCGAAGCGGTCGCAGCGAGCGCTGTCGTCCTGCCACCACGGTTCTCCAAGCCATGGGCGATCGACACGACCATCAGGGAACTGGAACGGACTCTGATCCCCGCTTGGCAGAGCAAGGAGTGCCCTTGGCTCGCCGGGGAGCTGTTGCTGGTTCTTGACGAGAAATGTCGTACCCGTTTGGCAGGGTGTGAACTGCATTACAGCGAGGCCGACGGCTTGAGGGTCACCCTTCCGGGTGAATCGGCCATCAACGCAGAAATGGGTCAGGAACCGGAGTCTGAGGAGGCCGACTTGGAGGGTGGGAACTTCACCCAGGATATTATTTCGGGCAATATGGGACATTCTCTGGTTTCGTCCGATTCTCGAACCGGGGTGTTCGATCTGACCGATCAACCGTGGCTGCCTGTGCAGCGTCTGGACGGAGGAACCGACGAACTCTCCCTGACGGAGGTCTTCCGGCAGGCGGGTGACCTGCGGCGCCTGATCGGCGACGTCCCTACCCAGGAGTTCGCGCTCCTGCGTCTGCTCCTGGCCATCCTGCACGATGCGCTCGACGGCCCCTGGGAACTGGGGGACTGGGCAGACCTATGGAACGCGGAAGATCCCTTCGCCGCAGTCCCGGGATACCTGCAAGAGCACCGCGACCGATTCGACCTTCTGCACGCCGAACGTCCCTTCTATCAGGTGGCAGGACTGCATTCTGCGAAGAACGAGGTTTCCTCGCTGAACCGGATCGTCGCCGACGTTCCCAACGGTGAGCCGTTCTTCGCGATGCGCCGGCCCGGCGTCGAACGACTGGGATTCGCTGAGGCGGCGCGATGGATTGTGCACGTGCATGCGTTCGACCCATCTGGAATCAAAACCGGAATGGAAGGCGACGAACGGGTCAAAGGCGGAAAGGTCTACCCCCTGGGAGTGGGTTCCTCGGGAGCGTTGGGCGGAGTCCTGGCCGAGGGGAGGACCCTGCGCGAAACTCTTCTTCTGAACCTCATCGCTCTAGAGGAAGAGATCGTCGAAACCGACGGGCGGTCCGACGTCCCGATCTGGAGACGCCCTCCCACCGGCCCTGGCCCTGCCGCCGATGACCCCGGCATCAGGCGCCCCTCTGGTGTGCGAGATCTGTATACCTGGCAGTCCCGACGGGTGCTCTTGCACCACGACGGGCGGGCTGCCACCGGCGTCGTCCTGGGCTACGGCGACCCCCTCTCCATGAAGGCGCCCTGGAAGCTGGAGCCGATGACGCCTTGGCGGCGCAGCCCGACCCAGGAGAAGAAACTGTCCAGGTCGCCGGTGTACCTGCCTCGCCAGCATGACCCCGCCCGGTCCGCCTGGCGAGGGCTGGGCAGTCTCCTGGCCCCCCAGCGCACGTCCTCGGACGATACGGGGAGACACGCCCCGCATTCACTACCTCCGGGCATCGTCCGCTGGCTGACGATGCTTACGACCGAAGGGGAACTCGACCCCCGCGATCCGCTGAGAATCCGCACCATCGGGGCGATCTACGGTACCCAGCAGTCCGTCATCGACGAGATTGTTGATGATTCTGTGCTGATGTCGGTGGTCCTCCTCCATGAGGAGAGACCCGACTACGGTGCCAAGGCCCTCGACGCGGTACGCGACGCCGAGGAAGCGGTGCGCGCCCTCGGCCGACTGGCCGGGGACCTGGCGAGAGCTGCAGGCAGTGACCCCGAGTCGGCCGAGGAAGCCGCAAAGGATCGTGGATTCGGTGCCTTGGACGAGCACTACCGCCGGTGGCTCTCCGGACTCGCCGCCCATGTCGCCCCCGGGCAGGCCGGTGTGCAGTGGCGCGACACCGTCCGCTCCGTCATCGCACGCCTTGGCTGGGAACTGCTGGACGGGGCGTCCCCCGCGGCCTCCGAAGGCCGTCTCGTCAAGGGAGAGAGAGGGGAGCGATGGATCGACGACTCCCTGGCTCAACTGTGGTTCTTCGCCAGGCTCGACAAAGTCCTGCCGAAGGCGGACAGATGAGCCGTAGTTCCCGCTCCCGACTGCGCTACGGATCAGCCGATCGCGCACATGCCCCCGTCCCCTCAAGGAGGAAGACAGCATGCCCCAGCCAGCGAAAAGCGCCGTGACCGCTGTGGCATGGCCAGAGGAGACGATGAGGGAAGTCGTCGGAGAGGTGACCGGGCGCTACATCAACAGGCTGCAGTACGGCTACAGAAAAGACGACTCCTTCGCGGTCGCGGAGCTGGCGAGGCTGCGAAGAGGAGCTGGCAAA
>JAFACJ010001085.1 GCA_023425615.1 Actinomycetes bacterium | reverse complement strand
TGGAGATCGTCCAGAACGACGCCGCGGCGAGCGTGTCCTGACCGACGGCACCGAATACCCGGACTGCGGGCCGGACCCGTTCGGGACGGCCGCGCTGCGCGCCGCCACCCTGGCCGCCTGGCGTGACTCTCCGACCCGCCTCGCCGAGGACCTGGCCGCCGAAGCGGATCTTCTGGACATCGGATACCGCGATCGCTGGTTCACCGAACTCGCCGCGAACGCCGCCGACGCGGCGGCCGCCGCCGGGGTGCCCGGCCGACTCCGGATCTGGGCCGAGGGGCCGCGCCTGCACGTCGCCAACACCGGCGCCCCGCTGACCGTCGAAGGCGTCCACGCGCTCACCGCGCTGCGGGTGTCCCCCAAGCGGCGCGGCGCTCCTGCATCCGGGGCGACCGGGCTGCAGGTCGGCCGTTTCGGGGTCGGATTCCACGCCACCGGATTCGCCGACCGGGTGGACCTGCTCTCCGCGTCCGGTTCGATCACCTTCGACCGGCGCCGCGCCGCCGCTGCCGCCGGGGTCCGTGTGGCGCCGGCGCAACGTCTGGCCTGGCCGCTGGCCGAACGCCCGGCATCCGGATTCGCGACCGAGGTGGTGCTGCACGTCCGCGGTGCGGAGCAGGCGGCCGCGCTGTGGGCGCAGGCCCTGGCCGAGGTGCCCGACCTGCTGCTCGAAGTGCCTGTGCTGAGCTCTGTCGAAGTGCCTGTGCTGAGCTCCGTCGAAGTGCCTGTGCTGAGCTCTGTCGAAGTGCCTGTGCAGGGTGAGACCATCGGTTCCGAGCGGGTGCTGACCCGGCGAGACGACGGCGCGGAGGTCCAGATCCTCGACGGCGACGTGGTCGTCGCGCGGTGGCTGCAGGCCTGCTCCGGGCACCATCGCTGGCTGGTCCCCTTCCGCGACGGCCGTGTGCGACCGCTTGAGGGGGATGTGTTGCGCAGTCCCACTCCGACGCAGATCCCGCTGTCGCTGCCCGCGCGGCTGATCACCCGTCTGCCCCTCACTCCCGACCGACGTGAACTCCATCCCGACGCCCAGCTGAGCGCCGCCGCGGCCGGGTACGCCGATCTGGTGGCGCAGGCCCCCGCGGATCAGCGTCACCTGCTGGTGCCGGCACCCGCGTTCGCCGCCGGCCCCGAGGACGCGGAGCTCCGGGCGGCGATCCTCGCCGATCTGGCGGTGGCCCGGTGGGTGCCGGTCGCGGGACCCTCGGCGCCGGATCAGGCGCCGTCGCGCGTCCGGCTGCTGCGCGGCCTCACCGCGAGTCTCGCGGACCTGCTCGGGGAGGTGATCGACGCTCTGGTGCACCCCTCGCTGAGCGAGGGGGAGGCCGCCCGCGTCCTGCTGCGGCTGGGAGCACACGAGGTGAGTCTGGCCGAGGTCGCCGATCTGCTCTCCGGAATCGAACGGGAACCGCGCTGGTGGGCGCGGCTCTACGCGGCTCTCGACGCGCTTGCGGTCACCCCCGAGCTGCTCGACGAGCTGGGTGCGCTCCCGGTGCCTCGCGCGGACGAGTCGCCGGGCACGTCGGGCCGCACGCAGCGCGGGGTACGCGGACTGTTCGTCGTCGACGCCCTGACCGGACTTCCGCCGGGGGAGTCGATCCGGCTCGACTGGATCCCGGCGATCGACCCGGAGGCCTATCACCCGCTGCTCGACCGGCTCGGGCTGGAGCACCTGTCCGTCGCCGACGCGCTGAACCATCCGGCGCTCGAACAGGAACTCGTCGACGGCGACCACGAGGACCTCGCCGACTCGGTGCTGCGGCTGCTCGCGCTCGCGCCGGACCCTCCGCGGCTGCCCGCGTGGCTCGGTGGACTGGAGCTCCTTGCCGATTCCGGCGAGCTCCGTCCGGTCGACGAACTCCCCATGCCCGGGAGTCCGCTGCGCTCGGTGCTCTACTCCGATACGCCGTTCGGGGGCGTCGCTCCGGCCGTGGTCGAGGCGTACGGAGACGAGGCCGTCCGGCGGCTCGGGGCCGGCTGGGGCTTCACCCTGGTGCGCGACGAACTGCCCACCGCGCCCGACCACGATCTGGACGCCGAGGAACAGTGGTGGGACTCCTTCGAGGTCCCGCCGGAACGGCTCGCCGCGGTCCGGGATCTGGACCTGGTCGATCCGGCGCGCTGGCCGGCGGCGCTCGACCTGCTCGCCGCCGACCCGGAGATCGCCGTCGAACTCGCCGACCCGCACGGCTACACCGGCTGGTGGCTGCGCCGGTTCGCCGAACTCGCCGCACCCGCGGGGGAGGCCGTCGCGCTGCGGCACCTGCGGCACCCCGACGAGGATCGCTGGCGCGGACTGTTCGATGCGCTGGACCACCCGGCGGCGGACGTCCTGCGCCCGCTGCTCGCCAGGGTCTGGCCCGACGATGCCGACGACGCTGCGTTCTGGCTCGCGGCGCTCGCCGATCCGGGCCGGAAGATCGCACCGGGAGTCGCAGCCGCGGCGCACGCCGGACTGGTCGCCGCACAGCGCTCGGGGCGGTTCGGCGTCGTCGACCTCGACCCGCCCGCGCGGCTGCGCACCCTGGACGGGACGGTGACCGACCGGCCGGTGATCGTCGACGAGCCGTGGTGGCTCCACGTGGTACCCGTGGCGAACGCGGTGCTCGCCGGACCGCATCCCGAACCCGGCGGGGCCGCTGCCTTCGCTGCGCTGGTCGACGCGCCGCTGGCGTCGGAGTCCGCGACCGTCCGCGTGGTCTCCGAGGGGCGGCCCGGCGATCCGGATTCGGCTGAGCTGACGACCCTGGCCGCGTCCACCGGCTGGGAGCTGAGCGGCCCGGTCGTCGTGCATCACACTCTGGTGGTCGCGGTGTTCGGCGACGACGGGGAGCGACGTTTCACGGTGCCGAGGTGGCGGGACTCCGCTGGAGTGCTGCACCTCTCGGTACCGTAGTCCCGGACACCGGTCGCGGACGCGCCGTTCGAAACGACCCGATTCCCGCCGCCTCGAGAGAGAGGCGCGCCGCCATGCTGCTGTCGCCGTTCGGCTTCGCCCCTGCCGTCACGGCCTGG
>JAFACJ010001079.1 GCA_023425615.1 Actinomycetes bacterium | reverse complement strand
GAGGCGGCCCGCGCCGCCCGTACCGCCTCCCAGGCCCGCGCCGCCGCGCGCGCCGCCCTGCCCGCCCTCCAGACGATCGGCCTGTGACCGTGGGACGCCCCCAGCGCGTCCCACGGCCTCGCGCGGGTCAGGACTTCCTGATCTGCTGGGCGGCCAGCGACCAGATCCAACCCGCGTAGGTGTGCAGGCCCTCGCCCATCCGGCGGTCCATCTTCCCGGTGAGGGCGCGGAAGTAGCTGCCCTCCAGCAGGGAGGCGAGCCGGAAGCACGCCAGGACCTGGAACCACGGGAAGTGCGTGACGTCGCGCCCGGTCAGCCCGGCGTAGTGGGCGACGAGTTCGGCGCGGGTCGGCATGTCCCGCCACGGCTGCATCTGGGGGGCGCTGCCCGGCGGGTCGCCCTCCTCGCGCCAGGCGGTGAGGATCCAGGCGAGGTCGAGGAGGGGGTCGCCGAGCGACGCCATCTCCCAGTCCACGATCCCCGCGATCTTCGGGGCGTCATGGGCGTACATCACGTTCGCGAACTGGAGGTCGCCGTGGACGACGCCGATGCGGGTGGTGGGAGGAGGGTTCTTCTGCAGCCATTCGCCGACCTCGGCGACGGCGGGCGACTCGTTCTCGCGGTACTCGGCGTTCTCCCGGTAGCCCTCCAGCATCTTCAGGTACCGGGGAGTCTGGCGCTCGGTCCAGTTCTCGGTCCTGCTGAGGCCGGTGAGCCCCACCCCGTCCGGGTCGACGGAACCGAGCCTGGCGGCCGAGGCGACCAGGTCGAACGACACCGCGCGGCGCCATTCGGGCTCGGTGGCGTACCGTCCCGGCAGGTCGCCGCGGGGCATGAAGCCCTCGATCTTCTCCAGGATGGAGAACGGCGCCCCGATGACGGAGTCGTCGAGGACGCTGGCGTGCAGCCGGGGGTGGGGGACGTCCGTGCCGGCCAGCGCGGTCAGGACCCGGCCCTCCCGCTCGAAGGGCGAGGTCGAGGTCTCGGCGGAGTACCGTCCGGGGCGGCGCAGCACCAGTTCGGTGCCGTCGGCGCGGCGCAGCACGAAGAGCAGGTTCTGCGCGCCGCCCTTCAGCGGGGTGAGGGACGCGACCGGCCCGTCTCCGGGCAGGTCGGCGAGCCCTGACCACCGGTTGAGGCGGTCGAGGTCGACGGTGCTCATGCTTCCTCCTCGATCTTCTTGAGCTGGTCGGCGTACTTCTGGCGGGCCGCCTCCAGCCGGGTGGGGACGTGGTAGGAGCCGAAGAGCGTGTCCTCGGCCGGTTCGATCCGCTGGAGCAGGAGCCGCGCGACGACGTCCTTGTGGGTCTCGGTGGGGCCGTCGGCGATGCCGAGCGTGGGGCCGCTCTGCCACAGGCGCATCAGCGGAAGCTCGTTGGAGACGCCGAGGGCGCCGTGGATGTGGACGGTCCGGTAGGCGATGTCGACGAGCGTCTTGGGGGTGGCGGCCTTGACCGCCGAGATGTGCAGGCGCGCGGCGCGGGCGTGCTCGCGCTCCCCGGTGGCGTTCGCCCGGTCGACCTGCCACGCCGCGTGCAGGACCTGGAGGCGGAACTGCTCCAGCTGGATCCAGGTGTCGGCGAGTTGCTGCCTGACGGCCTGCTGGTCGGACAGCGGCCCGCCGCGGGTGCGGCGGCTGGCGATGCGCTCGCCCATCATCTCCAGGGCGCGCCTGCACTGGGCGACCGCCCGCATCGCGTGGTGCAGGCGCCCCCCGCCCAGCCGGGTCTGGGCGATGGCGAAGCCCGTGCCCGGCTCGCCGAGCAGGTTCTCGGCAGGCACCCGGCAGCCGGTGAACCGCAGGTAGCCGTGCCCGCCCTCGCCGAGCGGCTCGCCGCCGAGGCCGGTGCCGCGCACCTGCTCCATGCCCGGGGTGCCCTTGGGGATGAGGAACATCGACGAGCCGCGGTGCACCGGCACGTCGGGGTCGGTGATGACCATGGCGATGACGAACGCCGCGTGCGGGTAGTTGGACGCGAACCACTTCTCGCCGTCGATCACCCACCCGTCCCCGTCGCGTACCGCGCGGCAGGTGAAGCCGCCGGGGTCGGCGCCGCCGGTCGGCTCGGTCATCGCGTACGTCGAGACGATCCGCCCGTCCAGCAGCGGTTCGAGGAACGTGCGGCGCTGCTCCTCGGTCCCGTAGTGGGCGAGGATCTCGGCGTTGCCCGAGTCGGGGGCCTGGGTCCCGAACACCATCGGCGCCCACATGCACCGGCCGAGGATCTCGTTGAGCAGCGCCAGCCTGACCTGCCCCATCCCCATGCCGCCGAGCTCGGGCGACAGGTGCGCCGCCCACAGGCCGCGCTCCTTCACCCGGTCCTGGAGCGGGCGGACGATCTCCTTGAAGACCCTGCTCTCCCGGTCGTAGGGCTCGGTGGTGCCGGGGAACAGCAGGTCGAGCGGTTCGATCTCCTCCCGCACGAACCGGTCGGCCCAGTCCAGCTCGGCCTGGAACTCAGGGTCGGTACTGAAGTCCCACATCTCTCCTCCTCAAGAACGACATTCGAAAGCTAGCAGAATGCCATTCTCAAATCTAGGAAGATGAATCTGCCCAGGGAAGAGGAAAGCCCGGCCGGAACCCGGCCGGGCTGGGAGGGAGTCTCGTGCGGGAGCGGAGGGGAGCTCAGCGCGCGGCGGCGGTGATGCCGGCGAGCAGGAAGGCGACGAGCTGCTCCAGGTCCTCCTCCCGCGGCACCTCGCCCTTGAAGAGGTAGTACTGCATGGTGGACAGCGCGGTGCCCGCGACGGTCCGCGCGGCCCGCACCGGATCGGCGGCGCCCAGTTCGGCGGCGGGCGGCGCGAACAGCTCGGTGAGGGAGTCCATCAGCTCCGTCGACATGTGCCGGCTCCCCGCCGACATGCTCAGGGAGTTGCCCAGCACCGCCCGCGTCCGCGCCGCGAACCCGGCGTCCGACGCCTGCTTCATGATCGCCTCGACCCCGGCGCGCACCCGCTCGGCAGGGCCCGCCGCGGTGTCCATCCGGTGCCGCACATAGCCGACGACGGTCCGCGCCCCCTGGTCGACGATCGCCTCGACCAGCGCGTCCTTCCCGGCGAAGTACCGGTAGAACGAGTCGTTGGACAGCCCCGCCGCGGCCACGATGTCCGCGACCCGCGGCCCCCGCCGCCCGCCGCCCTCGACCATGAGCGCCAGCCCGGCCTCCATCAGCGCCCGCACCTCCGCCTGCGCCGCCTCCTCCACGGCGGCCACCCGCCGCCGCACCGCCCGATCGGCGAGCGTAGTCCGCTCTCCGTCTTCGCCAACGCTGTTCTCCGAGGCCATGGCCGGATTCTAATCCTCCGTACGGCACCCGCCTCTGGAGAACCAGGAGGGAGGGATCGGGAGACAAGGGGGTGAAAGTCGGGATGATGCGGAGCGGAGGCGGGATTTGAGGCGGCCGGATGATGACTGCTGAGACCACGGAGACCGAGGCCGGGGACGGGGAGGTCATGCGGGCCTCGCTGGCGGAGCCGGAGCGGTTCGCGGTGCTGTTCGACCGGTACGCGCGGGAGGTGCACCGGTATGTGAGCCGGAGGCTGGGGACGCAGCTCGCCGACGACATCGTGGGGGAGACGTTTCTCATCGCCTTCCGGAGGCGGGAGACGTACGACCCCGGGCAAGGAGCGGTGCGGCCCTGGCTGTACGGGATCGCCACGACGCTCGTGGCGCGGCACCGGCGCGGCGAGGAGCGGTTCCTGCGGGCCCTCCAGCGGACGGGAGCCGACCCGCTGCCCGAGGCGATGGCGGAGGGGGTGGTGAGGAGGGTCGCGGCGCAGGAGCAGGAACGGGCGCTGGCCGGAGGGCTGGCGCGGCTGTCGCGCGGGGACCGCGACGTGCTGCTGCTGGTGGCGTGGGCCGACCTCAGCTACGAGGAGACCGCGCGGACGCTGGGGATCCCCGTGGGCACCGTGCGATCACGGCTGCACCGCGCCCGCCGCAGGCTCCGCGAGGCGCTGGGCGGCGCCGATCCGACGAGGGAGGAGAACTGACCATGGACGAGATCGCCCTGCTCAAGGGGCTGCGCGCGGACCCGCCCGCCATGACCGGGGAGGCCGAGGCGGCGGCGCGGGCACGGCTGCTGGCCGAGACCTCGGGGACCGTCGCGCGGAGCCGCCGCGGGCGCAGAACGCGGAGGACCGTGCTCTCCGTCCTGGCCGCCACCGCCGTCGCCACGGCAGCGGTCCTCATCGTCCCCGCCCTCGGGTCCGGGCCCGTGCGCAGCTACGCCAACGCGGCGATGCGGATCGAGGGCGGGAACGGGACATGGAAGGTGGAGATCAAGGACGCCTACGCCGATCCGGGAGAGTTCGAGCGTGCCTTCGCGAAGGTGGGGCTGGACGTCGAGCTGCGGATCGTGCCGGTCACGCCGCGCGGGGAGCGCCGGATCATCCAGGTGGCCGAGGAGGCATCCGGGACGGGGTCGAAGGAGCAGAGGAGCAGCTTCTCCGTCGACGACTGCCCCCGGGGACGGCCCGACTGCCCCCTGTCGATGACCATCAGCGCCGACGCCGACGCCGAGGGCGGGCGCTGGCGGGTCCTGCTGGGCCGCAAGGCACGTCCGGGGGAGACCTACGCCGACAGCTACCCGGTCGTCGACCGCGAGCCCGTGCCGGGCCTGAAGCTGATCGGGCGCAGCGTCCGGGACGCCGTGGCGCTGCTGCGGGAGCGGGGCCTGAAGGCCGCCTTCCTCATCGGCGAGTTCAAGCCCGACGGCTCGGGCATGAGCTACGACGTCGACCCTTCCTGGCGTCCGCCGGGTGGACGGGAGGTCACCGGCGCCTGGTACTCGGCCTCGGACGCCGTCACGCTGCTGGTCCCGCCGCGGCCCGGGGACCCGGGACCGACGCCGGGCCGCGACCCGTTCACCGACTGAGCGGCGGTCAGACCAGGTCGGGCAGCTCCTGTGTGGCGTACCACATGAGCTCGTGGCCCTCGGCGCCGTCGACGGTGAACTGGGCGTCGGGATCGCCCTGGTCGGCGGCGCCGAGCGCCTTGGCGGCGGCCAGGATGTCGGAGGCGGCGTCGTGGTCGTCGACGTGGGCGGAGACGACCTTCTTCAGGGTGATGGGGTCGCGGAGGCGGACCTCGGCGCGGTCGGCCTCGCCGAGGTTCTCATAGCCGCCCTCATAGGCGACGGCGCCGTCGGGGACCTCGGCGGCGAGCACGACGCGGCGCGAGGGCGCGTCGGGCGCGCCGGCCAGGAGGCGGAGGCTGGCACGGGCCGCCGACAGCATGGCCGCGTACTCCAGCTCCTCGGTGTCGCCGTCGGCGTACCACTCGCGGAGCGCCGGGGTGACGGCGTAGGCGTGGTGGACGTGCAGCTCGCCGGCGGCCAGGGCCTCGGCGAGGAGCGGCAAGGTCGAGGGCAGGTAGACGCGCATTCACTCAGTGTGGCACGCCGCCTCCCCCGCCGCTCGCGCACGAGGCGGCGGCGGGTTCAGAGGTCGACGCCCAGCAGGGAGGACAGGGATGCCCTGGTGGTCTCGTGGTCGGTGTGGTGAAGGCCGACCATGCCGAGGCGTTCGGCGGCCTCGATGTTCTGCGCGACGTCGTCGATGAACACGCACTGTGCCGCCTCGAGGCCGAGCGCGTTCAGGGCGTGGTGGAAGATCTCGGGCGCCGGTTTGCGCATCCGCACCTCGCCGGAGATGACGATGGCGTCGAACAGGCCGGTCCAGCGGTCGCGGGGGTAGGTGTTGCCCCAGGAGTTGGACAGCAGCGCCGTCTGGAAGCCGTGGGAGCGGCAGGAGCGGAGGGCGTCGTACATCTGCTCGACGGGGTCGAACTCGGCGAACATGCGCTCCAGCAGGCCGGAGGGCGCGACGGGTCCGCCGTCGAGCATGCGCAGTTCGGCGGCCAGGAGCCGTTCGAACTCGCCGGGCTCCAGCGAGCCGTCCTCCAGCCGGTGGATGAGGTTGCCGGCGCCAGCTCCGTCGTAGGCGCCGATGAACCAGGAGCGCATGACGTCACGGTAGGTGGAGGAGTCGATGCGTTCGGTGGCGAGCCATCTGGTGGTGGCCTCGCCCAGGGGGCAGGTCAGCACGCCGCCCCAGTCGGTGATCACGCCGCGGAGGGTCATGTCCGCATCGTACGGTGAGTCCTGGTAAGTGGATTCTGACGGGCTCTGCAACACTTGATGCATGGATTTCGAACTGAGCCCCAAGGCGCGCGATCACCTGGCGCACCTGCGGGACTTCATGGACTCCCACGTGTACCCGGCCGAGCCGGTTCGAGGACGTGCGGGTGCCCGCCGCCAACCTCATCGCGGGTGAGGGCGACGGGTTCATGATCTCTCAGGCGCGGCTGGGTCCGGGCCGCATCCACCATGCGATGCGGGCGATCGGCATGGCCGAGCGGGCGCTGGAACTCATGTGCAGACGGGCCGCCGAGCGTGTCGCGTTCGGCGGGCCCCTGGCCTCCCAGGGTGTGGTGCAGCAGCAGATCGCCGAGTCGCGCATGGCGATCGAGCAGGCCCGGCTGCTCACCCTCAAGACCGCCTGGCTGATCGACAGGCACGGTGCCAAGGGGGCGCGGACGGAGATCGCGGCGATCAAGGTGATCGCGCCGCGGGTCGCGTGCGAGGTGCTGGACCGGGCGATCCAGGTCCACGGTGGGGCGGGGATCAGCGACGACACCCCGCTGGCCGCCATGTACACCTGGGCCAGGGCGATGCGGATCTTCGACGGGCCCGATGAGGTGCATGTGCGCACCGTGGCCCGTCAGGAGCTCAGGCCGTACCTCTCCTGAGCGTCTTCGAGCAGCAGGAGCGCCTCGCGCACCGCGCCGCCCGCCTCCTCCAGCGCGGCGGCGGCGCGGGCCGGGGTCACCTCGGCCAGCAGGGTGATCAGGGCCACGCGGGTGTCGCCGCCGGCCTCGGCCAGGGCGTGCTCGCAGGTGCGCGCGTCGAGGCCGGTGGCCTCCACCAGGATGCGGACGAGCCGCCGCCGCAGCTTGGAGTTGAGCGCGTTCACGCTGACCATGAGGTTGGAGTAGGTGCGCCCGAGCCTGATCATCACGGTCGTGGAGAAGGCGTTGAGCACCATCTTGGTGGCGGTGCCCGCCTTCATCCGGGTGGAGCCGCTGATCACCTCGGGTCCGGTGGCCAGCCCGACGTGCACGTCGACCTCGGTGCCGAACCACGACGAGGGGTTGGCCGAGATGAGGCCGGTGGCGGCGCCCACCGAGGCGGCGTGCCGCAGCGCGCCCACCACGTAGGGGGTGGTGCCGCTGGCGGCGATGCCGATGGCGAGGTCGCCCGCGCGCACGCTCGCGGCGTCGCGCGCGCCCAGGGAGACGTCGTCCTCGACGCCCTCGACCGCGTTCGACAGCGCCTCGTGGCCGCCCGCGTGGTGGGCGACGACCCATTCGGGCGGCGTCCCGTAGGTGGGCGGGAGCTCGGCGGCGTCGATGAAGCCGAGCCTGCCGGACGTGCCGGCCCCGAAGTAGTGCACGCGCCTTCCCCTGCGCAGTGCCTCGACGGCGAGGTCGGCGAGCTCGGCCACCTGCGGCAGCACCTCGGCGACGGCGCGGGGGGCGAGCTCGTCCTCCTCGTTGATGCGGCGCAGGACCTCCAGGGTGGGCAGGGTGTCGACGTCGAGCGTGCGCGGGTTGCGCTGCTCGGTGGGCAGATCGATGGGCAGCTCGCTCATCGCCTCTTCCTCTCTGGCCGGACACTTCGGCCGTGCACTGCGGTGTAGGTGGCCTGCAGGGCCTCCTTGGTGGGTTCGTAGGTCTGACGCGCGACGCCGACGAAGACGCAGTCGATCACGGTGAGCTGGGCGAGCCTGCTGGCGGTCGCGCCGGAGCGGAAGGTCGTCTCGCGGGCGGCGGTGGTCAGCACGAGGTCGGCCATCTCGGCGATGGGCGACTTGGGGAAGTTGGTGAGGGCGACGGTGGTCGCCCCCTTTCCCGCGGCGACGGCGAGCGCGTCGAGCGTTTCGACGGTGGTTCCGCTGTGCGAAATGCCGACCGCGACGTCACCCGGCTGGAGAACCGCCGCACTCGTCAGCATGATGTGGGCGTCGGACCACGCATAGGAAGTGTGTCCGATGCGGTGCAGCTTCTGCTGGAAGTCCAGCGCGACGAAGGCACTGGCGCCCACTCCGTAGACGTCGATCCGACGGGCGGCCACGACCATGTCGATCACCCGCTCCAACGTCTTCAGGTCCAGTTGCGCCGCGGTCTCCTCCACCGCCCGGGCGTCGGCGAAGGTGACCTTCTCAACAACATCCTCAAGCGTGTCATCGGGCCCGATGTCACTGCCCACCACCCTGCCCCCGGAGGCGGACTGCGCGCGTCCGGCCTCGGTGGCGAGCGTCAGCCGAAGTTCCGGGTACCCGGCGAATCCGATCGCGCGGCAGAACCGGATGACGGTCGTCTCCGAGGTCCCGCACGCCTGGGCGAGTTCGGTGATGGTGGAGGCGGCGACCCCCTCCGGGTCGTCCACCACGCGCTGGGCCACGCGCCGCTCGGCCGGTGGGAGGGAGGGCAGCAGTGACCGGACCCGGACCACCGTGCTCAGTGGAGGTGCTGCATGTCCCGCCGTGTCTTGACCTTCGGGTTTCCTCATGGAAGAAAGTTTCTTACAGGGGGTTGGTCGCGTCAACGCCAAAGTTTCTACGGACGTGACCTGAGCTTGGATTCGGTCGCCCCCAACGAGGCGCGCGACCACTACGTCATCGGCATCGACGCCGGTGGCACCAACACCAGGTGCGCCCTGGCCACCCTCGACGGGACGGTCGTCGGCACGGGCAGCGGGCCGGGCGCCAACCCCAACTCCGGAGGCGACCCGGAGAACGCCCTGTACACCGCCCTGAGCGAGGCCACGCGGGGAGTAGACCGTTCCAGGGTGGCGGCGGGCGTCTTCGGCATCGCGGGGGCGGGAGCCGCCGGACGGCCGCTGCTGGTGTCGGCCTCGCGCAAGGCGTGGGGGGAGCTCGGCATGAAGGGGGAGCCGGAGGTCTTCACCGACATCGCCATCAACTTCGCCTCGGGCACGGCGGCCTCGTGCGGGATCGTGGTCTTCGCCGGCACCGGGGCGGGCGCGGCGGTCATCAGCGACGGCGAGATCCTGCGCCGCGCCGACGGCTACGGCTACCTGCTGGGCGACGAGGGCTCGGCGGTGTGGATCGGCAGGCGCGGCGCCAAGGCCGCGCTGTCGGCCATGGACGGGCGGGGGGCGCCCACCGTGCTGGCCGAGGAGATCCCGCGGGCGCTGCTGGGCTCGGAGGTCCTGGCCGACCTCATGCCGCGCAGGCTGGTGCTGGCCGGGAGCGGCCAGCCCCTCCAGCAGCCCCGCCCGTACTCGCCGCTGCTGTCCCAGGCGATCGTCAAGGAGGTGTACGGGCGCCCGCCCGCCTCGATCGGCAGGCTCGGCCCGGTGGTCAGCCGGGCCGCCGAGGCGGGCGACGAGGTGGCCCTGAAGATCGTGGAGGAG
>JAFACJ010001070.1 GCA_023425615.1 Actinomycetes bacterium | reverse complement strand
ACGCTCGGTTGTACGCGGAGCAGAAGTCAACGAGTCTCGCACTCCAGCGCAGTCTGCTGCCTCCGGAATTGCCGGATCTTCCAGGTTTCGATTTGGCGGTCACCTACAACCCCGCGGGAGAGGGCGCCGAAGTGGGGGGTGACTTCTACGATGTCTTCACCTGCCCTCCCGGCGAGGATGGTCGCACCCGCTGGCGGTTCGCGATCGGCGACGTGTGCGGCACCGGGCCCGAGGCCGCGGCGGTCACCGGCCTGGCCCGCCACGCCCTGCGGATCCTCGGCGCCGAGGGCATGCCGCTGCCGGACGTCGTGGAACGGTTGAACCGGCTGATCCTCGCCGAGGGGGAGCGCGGCAGGCTGCTCACCCTCCTGCACGGCGAGCTGTCCGACCAGGGCGAACTGTCCCTGGTGTGCGCGGGACACCCGCTGCCGCTGATCCTCTCGCCCGACGGCGGGGTCACCGAGTGCGCGACCCCCCAGCCCCTGCTCGGCGTGGTGGACGAGATCGAGTTCAACGTCGACACCACCAAGCTGGAGCCGGGCGAGGTCCTGTTCTCCTGCACCGACGGCGTCACCGAACGGCGCGACGGCGACGTGCTGCTCGGCGACGGCTCCGGCCTGGAGGAACTGCTCTCCTCCTGCGCGGGTCTCAGCGCAGGGGCGGTGGCCGCCACCGTCGAACGGGCGGTCCGTGACTTCTCCGCCGAACCCGGCCAGGACGACATGGCGATCGTGGTGCTGCGCGCACTGGACTGACGGCCGGGTTATGTTGGTCAGGTGAGGCTGGCACTGGACACGAGAAGAGACGAAGACCGCACACTGGTGACGGCGCAGGGATCCATCGACCTGCACTCCTCCGAGAGCCTGCAGAACCACCTGATCGACCTGCTCGACGGCGGCGACCGGCAGATCGTCGTCGACCTGTCCTCGGTCGACTTCTGCGACTCCTCGGGGCTGAACGTGCTGGTACGCGCTTACAAGCACGCCAGGGTCGCCAACGCGGCACTGGTCGTGACGGGGGCGAGAGGCAGGGTCGAGAACGTCCTGCGCACCACCGGACTGGACAAGTACCTGATACGCGAGCTGTGATGTACGACGAGACCTCTTTGCGCGCAGCCCCGCTCACCGAAGCCGTCGAACAGTCACGCAGGCTCGTGGCCCGCACCATGCGCGCCTGGAACCTGACCTCGGGCGAGGAGCCGGTGACGGCGATCGTCGCCGAACTCGTCGCCAACGCCGTCACCCACGCGGCGACACCGTTCGAGCTTCGGCTGCTGCGCAGCGACTCCCACCAGATCAGGGTCGAGGTCCGCGACCGCGACCACCGGCTGCCGATCCTGCGCAACCCCCACCCGCTGTCCGACGGAGGCCGCGGCATGTTCCTGGTGGACTGCTACGCCGCGTCCTGGGGCGCCGAGCCGGCTCCGGACGGCGGCAAGGTGGTGTGGGCCGAGATCGACGTCGCACCCCACACCGCCGTCCGGACCTGAGCCCCGGTCAGCTCCGGTACATCTCGGCGACGAGGAAGGCGAGGTCGAGCGACTGCTGCCGGTTCAGGCGCGGGTCGCAGGCGGTCTCGTACCGTTCGGGCAGGTCGCTCTCGACGATCTCGTGGCCGCCGCCGATGCACTCGGTCACGTCGTCACCGGTGAACTCCAGGTGCACGCCGCCGGGGTGGGTGCCCAGGGCGCGGTGCACCTGGAAGAAGCCGGCGACCTCGTCGAGGACGTCGCTCAGCCGCCGCGTCTTGTGGCCGGACTCGGCCTCGAAGGTGTTGCCGTGCATCGGGTCGCACAGCCACACCACCGGCGCGCCGGACTGGCTGACCTTCTCCACCAGCGGGGGCAGGGCGTCCCGCACCTTCGTGGCGCCCATACGGGTGATGAAGGTGAGCCGGCCGGGCTCACCCGCGGGGTTGAGCTTCTCGATGAGCGCCAGCGCGTCGTCGGGGGTGGTCGTCGGGCCGAGCTTGACGCCGATCGGGTTCTGGATGTGGCGCAGGAACTCCACGTGCGCGCCGTCGAGCTGGCGGGTGCGCTCGCCGATCCACAGGAAGTGCGCAGACACGTCGTAGGGCAGCCCGGTGCGGGCGTCGGTGCGGGTGAGCGCGCGCTCGTAGTCCAGCACCAGCGCCTCGTGGCTGGAGTAGAAGTCGACCTCGGCGAACTCCTCGGGGTCGGCTCCGCAGGCGCGCATGAACGTCAGCGCCCTGTCGATCTCGCCGGCCAGCAGCTCATACCGCTGCCCGGCGGGGCTGCCGGCCACGAAGTCCTGATTCCAGGCGTGCACCTGGCGCAGGTCGGCGTAACCGCCCTTGGTGAAGGCGCGGGTGAGGTTCAAGGTGGTGGCCGCCGAGTAGTAGGCGCGCAGCAGGCGCTGGGGGTCGTTGCGCCGGGCCTCGGGGGTGAACTCGACGCTGTTGACCATGTCGCCGCGGTAGGCGGGGAGCGTCACCCCGCCGTGGGTCTCGGTGGGCTTGGACCTGGGCTTGGCGAACTGGCCGGCCATCCGGCCGATCTTGACCACCGGGACACTGCCCGCGTAGGTCAGCACCACCGCCATCTGCAGCAGGGTCTTGATCTTGTTGCGCACCGCGTCGGCGTTCGAGCCGCCGAAGGTCTCGGCGCAGTCACCGCCCTGCAGCACGATGGCCTCGCCGCGGGAGACCGCGGCCAGCCGTTCCTTGAGCTGATCGCACTCGCCGGCGAACACCAGAGGCGGCTGCGCCCCCAGTTCCCTGACGACCGCCTCCAGTTCGGCCGGGTCGTCCCATTCCGGCTGCTGGAGGGCGGTCAGCCCGCGCCAGGCGTCGAGATCGAAAGAAGTGCTGCTCTGAGTGCTCACGACATACGAGAGTAGAACAGGCGGCGGCCTGAGGGCACCGTTCGGGTCCTGGGAGGGTGTCATGTCGCGCGCGGGTGACATGGGACGGAACCGTCAGGCGGCGGCGGGGGTGGCGGGGTCGGGCTGGTCCACCCGGCGCGCGGCGGGCGCCCCGCCCCCCGGGCTCCGGGGGTTGATGTACCCGTGCACGGTCGCTTACAGGACCAGC
>JAFACJ010001064.1 GCA_023425615.1 Actinomycetes bacterium | reverse complement strand
GGCCAGCAGGGTCCCGGCGACCGCCCCGGCGATCACCGGGAGCGGCCTGCGCCGCGGCGAGCGGACAGGGGCCACCTCTTGGGGAAGGGGAAACGGGGAGCGCGGAGGGAACGGCGACGGCTGGGGGAGGCCGTGGGGGGCGGGCGAGAAGGGCACCGGCTGGACGGTGAAGGGCTGAGCCGCGCGGCCGTATCCCGCGGTGGTCTGCTCCGGAGCGGGCTGCGGCTGGTGGAACGGTGAGGGCGGGGGAGGCTGCCGGATGCTGGTCCAGCCGGTGGAGTGGCCGGATGCGGGGAGGCGATGGCCGGCGGTGGCCTCGCCCTCGCGCAGCACCGTCGGTGACGGCGGGGCGGGGGCTGGCTGCGGCTGGTCGGCGTCGGGGTCACCGAGGAGGGTCCGCAGGACGGTGTAGGCGACGGGCCGCCGTTCGGGGTCCTTGTCCAGGCAGCGTTCCAGCAGGGCGCGAAGCGGGCCGGCCAGATCACCGAGGTCGGGTTCGCCATGGAGCACCTGGTAGATGACCGAGGGGATGCTGCCGCCCTGGTGGGGCGGGGCTCCGGTGGCGGCGAACAGGATCGTCCCGGCCCACGCGTACACGTCGGCGGCGGGCGTCACCCCACCGCCGCGCAGCTGCTCGGGCGCCATGAACGCGGGTGTGCCCATGACGCCGCCGGTCGCCGACTTGGTGCCGTCGAGATGCCGGGCGATACCGAAGTCGATGACACGCGGCCCGTCCGGCGACATCAGAACGTTGGCGGGCTTGAAGTCCCGGTGGACGATCCCGGCCTGGTGGACGGCCGCCAGCGCGGTGATCGTCCCGACCGCGAGCCGGTACAGCGACTGACCGGTCAGCGGCCCGGATCCGGTGACGAGGTCCTTCAGCGAAGGACCTTGGATGTACTCGGACACCACGTAGTCGTCGCCGACATCGAGGACCTCGGCGGTGCAGAACGCCGCGACCTTGCGTGCGGCGGAGATCTCACGCTTCAGGGCATCGCCGAGCCCGCCGTGCAGGATCTTGACGGCGACCTTCGCCCCATCCCCGGCTTCAGCGAGGTAGACGACGCCTTGACCGCCCTCACCGAGCCGCCCGATGAGCCGGTATCCGCCGATGTCGGCGGGATCGCGGGGTTGCAGAGGGAACACCCGAACCTCACACGGAGTCGATGACGCGGACGACGACTCCGGCGGGCGCCCCCGGGAAACACGGAGACTCAAACCAGTCGTTCACCGAGGATGCTACCCCCGAAAGATCGCCTTTCGGTAGGTTCGCCGTATCCATGCACAACGAATCACTTTCGTCGCCCCCGAAGTCGGCAGCTGGGGCTCCTTCCGCCGCGAGATCCGATGAACGGCCAGGGAGAAGTCGGGTTAGGTGAGCTACGCCGCCGTCAGACCGGCCCTGTACGGCAACGGCCACAAGGCCCGGCAGACGTTGACCGCGCCGCTCCCGGCGGCGTGGCACAGCGGGCGGTGGATGCTCGCCTTGGCTCACGCGATGCTCGCCGACCTGCGCGGAGCGACGGGCGACATCGACGGCGGCACCGACCTCTACCCGTCAAAGATCCCCACCTGCGCCCCCGAAGGCCTCGGCGTCCTCGGCGCCCGCGCGGCCCCGGCCATCATCCAGCACCTCGCCATCGACGCCGTCGTCGGCTCCGACATCTCGCACGTCTCCGGCCAAGCAGCGGTCGACCCCATCGGCGAATCCTCCTCCACCCCCTCCGGATGCTTGCGCCGAACCCTGTGCGCAATGTGGCGGCAGGACCGTCACCCACCCGAAGAACCTGAATACCCGCAGCTCAGGGGCGGCTTATTGAATTCTCCGACGCGGCTGCCGAGACCGGTTGAAAACCGGAGATCATGTGGGTCGGGGGCTCTCGGGATGAGCTGAAGGGCGTGCAGGCTCTATGAAGGTTGTGGACCTTCGGGTTCGTCTCGACTACCGGAGACCTCAACTCAGGTGGAGGTCTCTGCCTTGACCTGGGGATCGGCAGGCCTGATACGCAGCGCAGAGGCGGCGCTCAGGCCGATCGCAGCCAGGGCGCCTATGCCCGGCAGATCAATGACTCGGTAGCCGAGTCCGCGGATCCACGCCGCCAGCAGACCCAGCCCCCCGGACCCAGGTGGTCCTCTTCGCCCGGGTCCTGTATCCAGTCGCGGCAGCGGCGGTCCGGAGCACCGCAGGCCCGGGCCGCCCGGGCGGTCGCTGGAGCGATACCGGGCACCGGTGGCTCCGGCACCCGATCCAGACCGCTGACCGGAGGTAACGCCAGGATGAGAAGGCGGTGACGGGACGCCGCTCAGGCGGCCACGGCCGGACCTGGCGGCACCGTGCCGGGTGCTTGGCCGTAGTCTGCTTGGTATGGCCGACACCCGAACTCCTACGCCTCGTGAAGCCTTCGAGATGCTGCTGGCCGGCAACCAGCGGTTCGTCGCCGGTTCGCCGGAGCACCCCAACCAGGATGCCGCGCGTCGCACCGAGGTCGTTCCCGTCCAGAATCCGTTCGCCGTGCTCTTCGGCTGCTCCGACTCACGTCTGGCCGCCGAGATCATCTTCGATCGCGGGCTAGGTGACCTGTTCGTGGTCCGCACCGCCGGGCACGTCCAGGGGCCGGAAGTGCTGGGCAGTATCGAGTACGGGGTGAACGTGCTGGGCGCACCCCTCGTGGTGGTGCTCGGCCACGACGCGTGCGGTGCCGTCGCGGCCACCCGCGCCGCCGTCGAGGGCGGCGCACCAGCCGACGGCTATGTGCGGGATGTGATCGAGCGGGTCACCCCCAGTGTGCTGGCCGCCCGCGCCGCTGGGCGCACCGAGGACGCAGACTTCATCGCCGAGCACATTCGGCACACCGTCGACCTGCTACTGGAACGCTCCCGCGTGCTGGATCAGGCGGTCGATGCCGGCCGGGTTGCGGTGGTGGGTTTGTCCTACCGGCTGACCGACGGCACGGCCCGCTTGGTCACCGCCCGCGGTCTTGAGGACGTGCTAGCCGTCTCCGCGTCGGGGACGGAGCTCAACTGAGCGGCCAGTGGCGTTAAGGAGCCTGCCGGCTCGCGTTATCGCCACTGGCCGTTCTGACACGGATCGGGGTGCGATCGGTGCAGGTCAGAGGGCCGCGGTCGGGGCCTCGCCGGGCGCGGCTTGGAGTTCTGGCCGGTCCGGGGCGGCGCGGAGGGCTTGGCGGCCGCCCTCGCCCGTCGGTTCGGGGACGTACCTGTAGATGGTCGAGCGGGAGACTCCGAGCAGGCGGGCGATGGAGGCGATGGTCGCGTCGGGGTGGGTGGGCAGCGCGCGGGCGTGCCGGACCTGTTCAGGGGTCATCGCGGGAGGACGGCTGAGTTTCACGCCGGGCTCGGGCGGCGGCCAGGCCCTCGTCGGTGCCTTCGATGATGGGTTCGTGGATGAACCCGGCCAGGGCGGCGAAGGCGTGGAGGGCGAACCGGCCGGGCGTGGTGGTGTCGAGGGCTTCCTTGAGGGAGTGGAAGCCGGTGCCGCGCCTTCGCGGACCGGTGACGATCGCGATGAGGTCCTGGAGCGAGCGGGCGAGCCGGTCCAGGGAGGGGTGCGGCCGGAGTACGGCAGAAAGACACCGCAGAGCGGACACGGCAGGCATCACGGCGATCAGTACCTCCAGGTGGTGCAGCGTGAACCGGGGCGCGGACGGCTGCCCCACCCCCAACGCCCCCGGATTCCTCGACATCGGCGCCAGTGGCCCCTACCCGCCCTGCCCTCCACGAGGTTCGCCGAGGATCACTGTGGGGTCGGCTTCGAAGCGGCGTCTGCGACTTGCCATAGCCGGACCGTTTTGTCGCTGCTGCCGCTGGCGAGGGTCTTGCCGTCGGGGCTGAAAGCCACCGAGTTGACCATGTCGGTGTGCCCGGTGAGCGGCTGTCCAATGGGGGCGCGGGCGACGACGTCCCACAGCCACACGGTGTCGTTGCCGCCGATGGCGAGAGTTCCGCTGTCGGGGCTGAAGGCCACGGAGGCGATCCTGCCCGCGTGGTGTCCGTCGACGGGATCGCCGAGCGGAGTGCGGGAGTCCACGTCCCACAGAAGTACCGCGCCGTCGAGGCCGCCGCTGGCGAGGGTCTTGCCGTCGGGGCTGAAGGCCACCGTGGTGATGTGGCTGGTGTGGCCCTCGAGCCGGTCGAGGAGGGAGCGCTCGCGCATGTCCCACAGCATGACCGGCGTCACCGACTCCAAGCGTCCGCCGACCCCGCCGGTCGCGAAGAGCTTTCCATCAGGACTGATGGCCACCGCCCAGACGCTGCCGGCGTTGGTGATGAAGCGCCGCTCCAGAAGCCTGCGGGAGTCCACGTCCCACCACCGCACCGTTCCCGTGTCCTTGCCCAGGCCGTCCTCGCTTCCGGTGAGGAGGGTCTTGCCGTCGGGGCTGAAGGCCAGCGCGCGGACGCTGTGACCATGACCGGACAAGGCCTTGCCGAACGGCGCGTTACCGGCGACGTCCCACAGTTGCGCCGTCTGGTCGTTGCTGCCGCTGGCGAGGATCGTGCCGTCGGGGCTGAAGGCCAGTGAGTCGACGGTGCTCGTGTGGCCGATGAGCGGATGGCCGAGCGGTTCGTGCTTCACGGGGTCCCACAGCCGCACCATGTGGTCCCAGCCGCCACTGGCGAGGATCGTGCCGTCGGGGCTGAAGGCCACGGAGGTGACGATGTCGGTGTGGCCGGTCAGGCGCCGGCTGCGGACCCTGGGTGGCTTCTCTCGGGTGAGCCAGGAGTAGGAGGGAGCCAGGGCGAGGGCCAGGCTCGCGGTGCCCAGACCGGTCATGAGGAGGCGACGGGTGAGGACCGGACGCCGGGACGGAGCGGTCGGGATCGTCGCGGCGGGTGCGGGGGAAACGGCCGGAAGCGCGTCGGTCGGGGCCCCCGGCATGGCCACACCCGCCATGCCGACTTCGACGGCGCGGCGCATCGAGACGGCGTCCGGGTAGCGCTCCTGAGGGGCCTTGGCCAGCGCGGTCGCCAGTATCCCGTCCCAGAACGGCGCAAGAACGGCGTTCAAGCTGGAGGGCGGCTCGAAGGCTTTGTGCAGGTGCTGGAAGAGCACGACGCTGGCCGAGTCACCGGTGAAAGGCGGCCTGCCGGTGAGCATCTCGTACAGCACGCATCCGAGGGAGTACAGGTCCGAGCGGACGTCGGCGGGCTTGCCGTCGGCCTGCTCGGGCGACATGTAGGACGG
>JAFACJ010000954.1 GCA_023425615.1 Actinomycetes bacterium | reverse complement strand
CGCGCCTCCTCGGCGTCGTCGGTCGGGGCGACGAACAGCCGGGCGAGCAGTTCCTTGTCCGGGTCGAACGCGGCGCGCACCGTCGGCACGTCCCGCGGGCCCAGCCAGTTGGTGATGGCCGCGTCCGCCTCGCGGGCCGCCAGCCGCAGCATGCCGGGCCGCAGCGCCGCCAGCGCGATCTGCGGCGCCACCTTGGGCGCCGACTCCAGCCGGAAGCCCTTGACGCCGAGCGCCTCGTCGGTGACCTTCTCACCGGCCAGCGCCCGGCGCAGGAACCGCAGCGTGTCGCGGACCCTGGCGAAGGGCTCGGTGAACGGGATGCCGTTCCAGCGCTCGACGATGGTGTCGCTGGAGGTGCCGATGCCCAGCGTGAAACGGCCGGGCGCCAGGTCGGCCAGGGTCGCGGCCTGCTGGGCCAGCAGCGCCGGGCCGCGCGTGTAGACCGGCACGATCGCCGGCCCGAGCCGCAGCCCCGGCGCCCACTGCGAGGCCAGCGCCAGGGGAGTGAACCCGTCGGTGCCGTTGGTCTCGGCCGACCAGACGTCGGTGTACCCGAGCCCCGGCAGCTCCTGGACGATCTCCTTGTGGTCCGCCAGCCGGACGCCGGGCAGCGGAACGGTCAGTCCCCAGTTCACATGCTCCTCCTTCTCCGGGCCTCCCCGGACTTCCGGTGGCAGCCGTCAGGCGATGGACGGCCGGACGATCGACCCGCCGTCCACGACCATGTTCTGCCCCGTCATCCACGACGCGGCGTCACCGGCCAGGAAGACGACGGCGTTGGCGATGTCCTCGGGCGCGCCGAGGCGGCCCAGCGGCAGCGCCTTGCTGATGGCCTCCTCGTTCTCGGCCCACAGCGCCCGCGCGAGCTGGGTCTTCACCAGTCCCGGCGCGATCGAGTTGACCCGCACCTTGGGGGCGAGCTCGATCGCGAACTGCCGCGACAGGTGGATGACCGCGGCCTTGGTGGCGTTGTAGTACCCGATGCCGTGCTCGGTGACGAGCCCGCCGACACTGGCGATGTTGACGACCGAACCGCCGTGCTCCCGCAGCGACGCCTCCCACGCCAGCCGCGTCCACAGCACGATCGCGAACTGGTTGACCTCCACGGTCTTGGCGGCCGCGGCGGCGCTGATGTCCGTCAGGGGCCCGTAGTGCGGGCTGGTCCCGGCGTTGTTGACCAGCACGTCGATCCGCCCGAACGCGGAGACGGCGGCCTCGACGCACTCCCGCGCCTGCTCCTCGTCGCCGACGTGGGCGGCCTTGGCCAGCACGCCCACCCCCGGGTGGGCGGCGCGCAGCTCGTCGGCCACCTCATCCAGCGCCTCCTGCTTGCGCGAGGAGAGCACGACATTGGCGCCCTCGGCCGCCAGCGCGAAGGCGGTGGCCTTCCCGATCCCCCGAGACGCGCCAGTGATCAGCGCGGTCTTTCCTTCCAGCCCAGTCCGCATAGCACCCTCCAGAACGTGGTTCGACGCGCACTCTACCCAGTAACTGACTCACGGGTTACTTGGGCCCCCACCCCTTCCTTCGGGATATCCTTGAAGCCCGTCGTCTCTTGGAGTTCTGACTGGTGCGAAAGTTCACGTTCGGGGGCGAACCTTCGGGGTAGCGAAGGCGTCTCAAAGCTTCAAGCGGTGTCGTCTTCGCGGCGCTGACGTTATGCACCTTCGAACCTGGATATGGTCGCTTCTATGCCGAACGAGACCTCGAGTGACCGGTTGCTGGCACGTCGATACCGGCTTCACACCCAGGTCGGCAGGGGCGGGATGGGCACGGTCTGGCAGGCCTCCGACGAGGTGCTGGGACGCGACGTCGCGGTCAAAGAGGTCATCCTTCCCTTCGGGCTGAGCGACGAGGAACGCGACCTCCAGCACCGCAGGACGTTCCGCGAGGCGCGGACGGCGGCGCGGCTGGCGCACCCGGGCGTCGTCACCGTCTACGACGTGGTCGAAGAGGACGACCGGCCGTGGATCGTCATGGAACTCATCAAGGCGCGCTCCCTCGACCAGGTCATCAAGAAGGACGGCACGCTTCCCTACCAGCGGGCGGCGTCCATCGGCGGCCAGATGCTCAGCGCGCTGCACGCCGCGCACGAGGCGGGTGTGCTGCACCGCGACGTCAAGCCCTCCAACGTGCTCATCGCCGGGGGAGACCGCGCCGTCCTCACCGACTTCGGCATCGCCACCGCCACCGGTGACGCCACGCTGACCGCCACCGGCCTCGTCATGGGCTAGCCCGCCTACATCGCGCCGGAGCGGGCGCGCGGGAAGGTCGCCGGTCCCGCCTCGGACCTGTGGTCGCTGGGCATCACGCTGTACGCGATGGTCGAGGGCCGCTCGCCCTACGACAGGCCCGAGCCGATGGCCTCCCTCATCGCCATCATCACCGACCAGGTGCAGTTCTCGGCGAAGTCGGGGCCGCTCTGGCAGGTCATCGAGGGGCTGCTGGACAAGAACCCCGACACCAGGCTGACCGCGCTGGAGGCGGGCCGGCTCCTGGATGAGATCGCCAGGGACGGCAAGGTCACCTCGGTCCCGGCGCCGCGCGAGCCCGTGGCCGCCGCCACGCAGGCGCTGCCGGCCACCGAGGAGGTCTCCGAGCTGCGGCAGCCGGGGGCGGTCACGGGCCGCGAGAAGGAAGAGGGCGGGCTCGGCCTGTTCGACACCGAGACCAGGCCCGGCGCACGGCCCGACCGCGGCGGACGCGCCACCGCGCTGATCGTGGGCGCCATCGTGCTGGTGACGGCGCTGGTCGTCGGCGGGCTGATCTGGGCGCAGAGCAACGACGACGAGAAGCCCACGGGCCCCGGCGGCACCCCGACGGCACAGGGCACCGCCACGCAGACCCCGGGCGCGACGCCCACCACCACGCCCTCGCCCACCGTGCCCGCCGGTTTCCGCCGGTACAGCGACCCGAGCGGCTACTCGCTGCTCCTGCCCGACGGCTTCACCGGTCCCACGCGCAAGGACGCGGAGAACCACTTCTACTACGGCCCCAACGGCGTCCAGATCCAGATCGGGCAGACCGACAAGCCGGGGCCCAGCGCCCTGGCGGACTGGCAGGAGTCCGACCGGCAGCAGAAGGGGGGCAGCGGCTTCCGCGACTACCAGCTGGTACGGCTGGAGAAGTCGGGAGACCAGCCCCCGGTGCCCGACACCGGTGACGGATCCAAGTCCGCCGACTGGGAGTTCACCTTCGCCGGTGACAGCGGCGGCAGGATGCACGTCCTCAACCGCGGGTTCGTGATGGGGAACATGGGTTACGCGATCCTCGTCATGGCGCCCGAGAGCTCCTGGACCGAGACCTGGACCCGGTTGCGGCCCGTCTTCGAGGGCTTCAAGGGCCGTAGTTGATCAGATTTATGGTTCCGTGAACTAGTCTCGATAGGGTCCGCGCATGACACAGGGGGAGGAGCGGCTGCTCGGAGGCCGCTACCGGCTTGACCGGATGCTCGGACGCGGCGGCATGGGGACCGTCTGGCACGCGCTCGATGAGGTGCTGGGCAGGTCCGTCGCGGTCAAGGAGGTGACCACCCCTCCGGGCCTGGACGAGGAGGCGCGCGAGGTACTGCACCAGCGGATGCTGCGCGAGGCGCGGGCCGCGGCGCGGCTGAGCCACCCGGGCATCGTCACCGTCCACGACGTGGTCGAGGAGGCCGGCGTCCCCTGGATCGTCATGGAGTTCGTGCAGGCGCGCACGCTCCAGGACGTCGTGGACGAGGAGGGGCCGCTGCCGCCCGCGCGGGTCACCGAGATAGGCCGCCAGGTGCTGGGAGCGC
>JAFACJ010000827.1 GCA_023425615.1 Actinomycetes bacterium | reverse complement strand
ATGCAGACCCCTACACCCGGTGCCGCATCATCACCATGAACGGCATCGAGATCGAGGCCATCCTGTTCAGCCACCACCTCAACCGGGTCTGCGCCGACATGGAGGTCAAGCAGCGGCTCGCCGAGCTCCGCTATGTCGAGCAGCAGCAGCAGAAGGCGGTGAACTGGCTGCTGCCGGGCCAGGCGTCGGTGCTGGAGACGACGATCGCCTACGAGCAGGTCGCGGTGGACCTGACCGGCTGGGTGGCGCGCATGGAGCCCGACCCCTATCTGCGCCAGGCGTATGAGTTCGGGCTGCTGGAGGACTTCGACCACCTGTACCGGTACGCCAACCTCTTCGAGATGATCGAGCACCGCAAGGCCGAGGAGATCGTGGACGGGCTCACCGAGGTCATGCCGGGCCGTCCGACGATCCAGCACCACCGGCATCCCGTCGACAACCTCAACGAGCCCTACGACCGCACCATGGCGGCGCCCCTGTCCAAGCTGCACGCGCTGACCATCATGTCCGCCGAGCAGCAGACCATGAACTACTACCTGAACGTCGGGCCGCAGTACATGGAGCCGATCGCCCGGCAGCTCTACCAGGAGATCGGGATGGTGGAGGAGGAGCACGTCACCCACTACGAGTCGCTCGTCGACCCGGGCGAGACCTGGTGGGAGCGGCTGGTCAACCACGAGTACAACGAGTGCTACCTGTACCACTCGTTCATGGAGACCGAGAGCGACCCCAAGGTCAAGGCGATCTGGGAGCTGCACCTCAACATGGAGCTCGCCCACCTGCACACGGCATGCGAGCTGATGCGCACCTACGACGGGCGCGACCCCGAGAGCATCCTCGCCCCCGAACTGCCGACGCCCGTCACCTTCGAGCCGAACAAGGAGCTCGTCCGCGACCTGCTGGCCAACCAGATCGACCTCACCAAGCTGGGCACCGGCTACGTCTGGGAGGCGCACGAGCGCTTCGAGAAGATGCAGCAGCAGCTCATGGGCGGTCACCCGCCGGCCAGCGAGGAGGTCATCAAGGAGCACCGCGAGCGCATGGGCGGTGACTACCGGATGGAGACCGAAGGCCCCCATCCCATCGACAGGCTGCGCGCCTGACCGCCTTTTCCCACCCCACGAGCCGCCGTCGTCTCCTCCTTCCTTCTCCGAGGAGACGGCGGCTTTTCTTCGTGCAGTTTCCGGTGCGTCTCCGCAGGTCACAGGGGTGGAGGGGTGATCGTCCGGGGTTTCGGTCCGGTGCGGGGAAGCCTCTGTGCCACCCCTTCGGGTAACGGAAAGTCACCTGACTTGAAAGGCATTTTCTTCGCTTTTTCCGCATCGCCATAAGGCCAGGTGGTGGCCGCCCTCCGGCCGGTGGGCGGCCTGGTCGTTCTCGCCCTGAGTGTTACTTGTCGTCATGTTTCCTCCATGTTGCGTACATATGGATTTTTCGGACAACCGTTGACTGTGACACAGGTCGCCTCTTATCGTCCCGCTGGAAGGAACGCCGTATCGCTGAACAGAACGGCGACACGGACAGGAGCGGTGGAGGGGTGATCATGCCGACAGGTGCGGAACCGCTGTGGGAGCCGTTCGAGCTGGGCGGGGTCCGGCTGCGCAACCGGGTGTTCGTGCCGGGGCACACCACGAACTTCGGCGACGGCAACGTGCCCACCCCGCGGCACGTGGCCTACCACGCGGCACGGGCGCGGGGCGGCGCCGCGCTGATCATCACCGAGGCGATCCGCGTCCACCCGACCAGCGCGGGGCGGCACATCAGCCTGGGCAGCTTCGATGACTCCTCGGTCCCCGCCTACGCCGCGATGACCGAGGCGGTGCACGCCGCGGGAGCCGTGATGTTCGCCCAGCTCATGCACGCCGGACGGCAGGCCAACGGCGACGCCACCCGCACCGCGGCCTGGGCGCCGACCGACACGCCGTGGGCTGCCTCCGCGCACACCCCGCACGCCATGGGCTACGGCGACCTCGCCACGGTCGTCGCGGCGTTCGGCGCCGCCGCCCACCGGATGAGCAGCGCCGGCTTCGACGGCGCCGAGGTCCACCTCGGCCACGGCCACCTGCTCCAGCAGTTCCTCTCGCCGTACTCCAACACCCGCACCGACGCCTACGGCGGCGACCTCGACCGGCGGCTGCGGCTCACCCGCGAGGTGCTGACCGCGGTGCGCGAGCAGGCGCCCGACCTGCCGATCGGCCTGCGGGTCAGCGCCGATGAGTTCCTGCCCGGCGGCCTGACCCCGCCGGACGTCGTGGAGGTCGTCTCCCTGCTCCGCGCCGAGTTCCCCCTGGCCTACGTGCACGTGAGCCACTCCGCCTACCACGGCAGCTACTCGCTGGCCACGCAGATGGCCGACATGAGTTTCGGACACGCCCCTTTCCGCGGCAACGCCGCCCTCTTCAAGAAGGAGTTCCCCGACCTGCCGGTGCTGGCCGTCTGCCGGCTCGACAGCCTGGCCGAGGCGGCGGACCTCGTCGTCTCGGGCGAGGCCGACCTGGTCGGGCTGGCCCGCCCCCACATCGCCGACCCGCTCCTGGTGGCCAAGGCGATGGCGGGCCAGGACACGGCCACCGTCTCCTGCCTCGCCTGCAACCAGGGCTGCGTCGGCCGCCTTGAGGCGAGCCTGCCGATCTCCTGCGTGGTCAACCCCGAGGTGGGCGCCGAGGCCGCCTGGGAGGCGGTGTGGGCGCAGCCGCCCGTCCCCTCCCGCCGCGTCCTTGTCGTCGGCGGCGGCCCCGCCGGCGCCGAGGCGGCGCTGGCGGCGCACCGTGCCGGACACGAGGTCGTCCTCGCCGAGGCCGCCGACCGGCTCGGCGGGCAGATCGCCCTGGCGGCACGGGTGGGGC
>JAFACJ010000805.1 GCA_023425615.1 Actinomycetes bacterium | reverse complement strand
ATGCTGGACGGGCTCTGCTCGGTGGACAGCACCTCCAGGACCTGGCCCGCGCTGGCGTCGTCGGGCATGGTCACCGCGGGCAGGACGTACTCAGAGACCCGTGGCCCCAGGTCGACGGCCGGATCCCGCCTCTCGGACTCCGCCGCGGGGACCGGCACCTTGACGGGCCGCCCCGGCCGCCACTCCGGCGGGGCCAGCAGCGGGCCCTGCGCCAGCCGCACGCCCAGCGAGCGCAGCCGGGCGAGCTGCTCCTCGGTCTCCACCGCCGGCGCCAGCACATGGGTGCCCAGCCGGTGGGCGACGGACACCAGCGCCTCGACCAGCGCCGCCTTGCGTCCCCCCGAGGCCGCGTGGCGGGCCAGGTCGGAGTCCAGGCGCACCAGATAGGGGGTGCCCTCGACCAGGACGTCCAGCGGCGCGTGGGTGGTGCCCAGGCCGCCGAAGCCCACCAGGTAGCCGGCGTGCCGCAGATCGTAGACGCCCGCGGCGACCGCGGCGCGCTGGGCCGGTGCGAACCCGCCGGTGATGCAGACGATCACCTCCTGCGGGCGGCGCCCGGCGTCGTGCAGCCCCTGGTGCAGCCGGGTCAGCACCCCCCTGCCCAGCGCGACGGTCTCGGCCCGCACGGTGATCTGCAGGGGCAGCCGGGTGGCCTGGTCGGCCAGCGCCCTCGCCCCTTCCACCGCCCTGCGGACGTCCTCCGAGGCGGGATCGGTGAAACCGCTGCCGTCGGAGACGGGACCCACGCGGGTCTCGACCGCGACGACGGTACCCGAGCCGAGATCGACCACGGGCTGGAAGAGCGTGTTCTCGGCGAGTCCCGCGGGAGGCCGGGTGTCAAGCACTGCCACGGGACCATGATGTCTCCCGGAAAGCCGGAAATGACACTAAGTGGACACCCGTTCATGAAGAATTCGCCAAACCAGCCCGAACCACACCGTCCATACGGTAGTCAGGCCCGGGTCCGGTTCACATATCGCTGGTGAGGAAGATCGACACGATGTAGGTGACGGCGGCGAGCCCGGCCAGCCAGGGCAGCGGACCCAGCGGCTGCTCGCGCAGCGCCTGGACGACGATGGCGGCGACGATGCCGGCCACCACGACGTCGCCGGTCATCGCGGCCGAGCGCAGATGGCTGCGGCCGTTGCGGCCCCGCCCGAACGCCTCGCTGATCACCAGGGCGGACTCGTCCCTGCGATAGGCCAGTTGCAGCCCGTAGGCGAGCAGCACCAGGCCGGCCACGACACCGGCTGTCACCGCCTCGCGGGTGTACAGCAGCACCGCCACGCCGACACCCGCGAGCATCGCGAATCCTGGCACCAGCCAACCTTGACGTCCACGCCGTTCCGGAGCAAGCCACATGCCGACCATCTTCCCGTAGATCGGCTTCCCATGCGGATCTTTCCCGCGTGCCGAAGATCGTGGCGTGGCGCCGTTCGCCTCGATAACGGGATGATCCAGTCGATCCGCTCTGGTCCTGAAGGCCGACCCGCGTCGGGGACGGCTCCCTCCACAGGACGGTGCCACCACCGCCGTCCACTGGTTAGGGTGCTTCACGTGGCGCAGTTTCGGATGAACGGCTCGCGCATGCTGGCCGTCGACCTCAGGGGCGAGACCATCCGCGCCCTGAACGGGTCGATGGTCGCCTACGAGGGCCAGATGCAGTTCAAACGTCAGGGCATGACCGGCGGCGAGGGGCTCATGGGCGCGGTGCGCCGCAGGGTCGCCGGCGAATCGGTCACCCTGATGGAGATCACCGGCCAGGGCACCGTCTACCTCGCGCACGAGGCGACCGAGGTCAACCTCGTGCCGCTGCAGGGCGACACCCTGCTGGTGGAGTCGGACAGCCTGCTGGCGCTCGACGGGCAGTTGCGCACCGGCGTGCAGTTCACCGGGCTGCGCGGCGTGACCACCGGGCAGGGCCTGGCCACCACCAAGGTCGAGGGGCACGGCACCGTGGCGATCCTCTCCGACGGGCCGGCCATCGCCCTCGAAGTGGTGCAGGGGCAGCCGCTGAGCGTCGACCCGCAGGCGTACGTCGCCCACCGCGGCCAGCTCCAGCAGGACTTCGTCACCGACGTCAACTGGCGGACGATGCTGGGCCAGGGCTCGGGCGAGAGCTTCCAGCTCCGGTTCACCGGCCACGGGCTGGTCTACATCCAGCCGGCCGAGCGCGCCGGCCTCGGAGGTGAGGTCTGATGCCCGGGTACAGCCCGATCAACAGCAAGATGCTCCAGGTGCCGATCGGCCCGGGCCAGGAGGTCTACAGCAAGCGCGGCGCGATGCTGGCCTATGTGGGCGCGGTGCAGTTCGCGCCGACCACCACGGCGGGGTCCGGGGTCGGCGGCACCATCGGCCGCGCGCTCGCCGGCGAGAGCACGCCGCTGATGCACGTCACCGGGCAGGGCAGCGTGATGCTCGGCCACGACGGGCTCTACATCGAGGTCGTCGACCTTCAGGGCGACACCCTGTACGTCGAGGCCGACCGGCTGCTGGTCTACGACGCCTCGCTGCGCAGCGGCACCATGTTCCTCGGCCAGCAGGGCGGCCTGTCCGGCGTGGTCCGCGGCCAGATGACCGGCCAGGGCCTGTTCACCACCACGCTCGCCGGGCACGGCTCGTGCGCGCTGCTGTCGCACGGCGGGGTGATCCAGCTGCCGGTCCAGCCCGGGCGCGCGGTCTACGTCGACCCGCAGGCGTACGTCGCCCACCGCGGGCAGATCCAGAACCGGCTGCACACCGCGCTGGGGGTGCGCGACCTCATCGGCCGCGGCTCCGGCGAGGGGTTCCAGCTGGAGCTGACCGGCCAGGGCGTGGTGTACGTCCAGGCCAGCGAGAGGAAGTTCTGAAGATGGGCTACCCACCGCAGCCTCCCTACGGCCAGCCCGGCTACCCGCAGCAGCCCGGCTACCCCCAGCAGGGCGGCTATCCGCCGCAGGGCGACTACCAGCAGCAGGGCGGCTATCCCCCGCAGGGCGGCTACCCCGCGCCCCCGCCCCAGCCGGGCGGTCCCGGCGGCTACGGCGCGCCGCCCTCGCCGACACCCGTGGCGACGTTCAACGCGATGACGCTGCCGGACGGCGACAACGTCAACCCCTACACCTTCTCGGTGGGCCTCAACGGGCAGTGGTTCATCCAGAAGGGCAAGATGATCGCCTACTACGGGCAGATCAGGTTCGAGTCGCTGTCGGCCGGGCCGCTGGACGCGCTGGTGGCCGGGCACTTCCACTCCCCGCTGTACGCGCACGACTGGGTGGTGGCGCAGGGGCAGGGCAAGCTGCTGCTGGGCGACCGCGGCTTCGACCTCAACTCCTTCGACCTGGAGGAGGGCAACCTCACCATCCGCGCGGCCAACCTCCTGGCGTTCGACCCGCGGCTGACCCTCAAGCAGTCGATCATCCCGGGGTTCCTCACCCTGCTGGGCACCGGCAAGTTCATCGCCTCCTCCAACGGGCCGGTGCACTTCGTGGAGCCGCCGGTCCGGGTCGACCCGCAGGCGCTGCTCGGCTGGGCCGACGCGCCCTCGCCGTGCCACCACTACGACCACTCCTACATGCGGGGCGTGCTGGGCATGGCCCGCGGCCTGTTCGGGATCGGCGGCACCTCCGGCGAGGAGCACCAGTTCGAGTTCAGCGGCGCGGGCACCGTCCTCATGCAGTCCTCCGAGAAGGTGCGCGAGTCCTCGGCCATGCTCCGCGAACTGGAGGGCCAGGTCGGCATGCTCGGCACGGGCGGGCTGCAGCGCCTCCAGCAGGTGATCGGCCAGCGCCTGTCCTCCGAGCAGCACCACGACCGGTCTTCCGGCGGCGGCAGCGGCGGCTCGATCCTGCGGAACCTGCTGGACTGACCGTGCCGTCCGGTCTCGGACGCCCTGTCGGCCTCCACCGATAAAGTCGTCCGATTCGCCGGTGAATTTGACGTTTTGGAGACCCTTCCCGAGCATCGGACCATACCCCCCGAGACTCGGGAAGGATCCCGCTCATGCGCACCCGCCCGGCCCACGACGTGATCGCCCTGCTCGCCCGCTGCGCGGTGGGCGCCGTCTTCCTCGTACACGGCTGGCAGAAGGTGGAGGACGGCATCAACGCCACCGCCCGTGACTTCACCGCGACGGGCGTCCCCCTCGCCAAGGCGGCGGCCGTCTACTCCACCTTCGCCGAACTCCTCGGCGGCGCCGCCCTCATCGCCGGTCTCGGCCTCCCCCTCACCGGGGCCGTGCTCTTCCTCGACATGGCCGGCGCCTTCGCCTTCGTCAACCTCGACCAGGGCATGACCGGGCACGACGGCTTCGAACTGCCCCTGGTCCTGGCCGCCGCCTCCCTGCTGCTGGCCACCGGTGCCGCCGGGCGCCTGACCGCCGACCACGCCCTGTCCGTACGCCGCCGCCGCGCCGCCGAACTCGCCGAGGATTTCCCCCTCCCCCCGGAGGAGCCGCTCCCCGCCGATCCAGCCGCCCCGCCCGCCACGGTCATCCCCGACGCCACGGACGAGCAGCACGACCGGGAGGACGGCGCACCGGCCCTGCCCGCCCCGCCGCCTTCCCACGGCCCGCACGACGTCCTGGTCGTGAAGAACCGCCCCGCTCAGGAGAACGAGGCGAAGTAGGAGGCCGCCATGTCCTCCTGGGCGTGGCCCTCGGCCATGGCGCGGCGGAAGCGCTCGGCGCCCGCGGCCGTGAGGTGGAGGTGGACGCCCGCCTGCTTGGCGGCGGCCAGGATGAGCTCGGCGTCCTTCTCCGCGGTGGCGACGGAGAAGCTGGGCGTGAAGTCGCGGGAGCGGATCACCGCCGCCTTCATCCGCAGGTAGCCGGCGTCCAGGCCGCCTCCCGCCACCAGGTCGAGGAAGTCCTGCGGATCGACGTCCAGCGCCTCGGCCAGCGAGACGGTCTCGGCCACGCTGTTGTTGAGGGCGAGCACCCAGTTGTTGGCCACCAGCTTCAGACGGGTGGCCAGGCCCGGCTCGGTGCCGACCCACACCGTGCGGCTGCCCACCGCGTCGAAGAGGGGCGCCAGCGGCGCGCGTGCCTGCTCGGGCCCGGCCGCCAGCACGACCAGCTCGCCCTTCTCGGCGGGCTGGCGGGTGCCGAGGACCGGCGCGTCGACATAGACGACGCCGTTCTCCACGGCGAATCGGGAGAGGGCGGGGGCGTCCTCCAGCGCCGCGGTCGACGACTGCATCCACAGCGCGCCGGGCCGCAGCTCGGACGCCGCGCTGCGCATGGTCTCCAGCGCCACCTTGCCGTCGAACAGGACGGTCACCACCGCCTCGGCGCCCGCCACCGCGCCGGCCGGGGTGTCCATGACCACCGCGCCGTCGGCGGCGAGGGGCTCGGCCTTCTCCCTGGTGCGGTTCCAGACCCTGACCCGGTGGCCGGCCTTCAGAAGGTTGCGCGCCATCGGGGCGCCCATGATCCCGGTTCCCAGTACCGCCACTTCCATCTCCGGCACCCCTCTCCTCATGTTCCGTCTCGCGGCCAGACTGTCAGCCTTCCCGGGGAGGATGCGCCCAATCAGCGCGCCCTCCGGACCGGGAGACACCCCGGGAATCCGGGGAGATCGAGTACCATGGTGGGAATGCCCTTATGCATAGCGAAAGCGCCAAGGGCAAGGTGTGCCGGGAAGTCTGGTCGGCGTCGTCCTTCGTCGTCGACCCCGGGAGCTCCCCGTGCGCCTTCCCTTCTCCAAGAGCTCCCCGGACTCCGGCCGCAACGGCAGCCGGATGGAGAACCTGGCGGAGTTCCTCAGGGAGGAGACGACCGGCGGCAGGCTGCTGCTGGCCGCGACCCTGGTCGCCCTGCTGTGGGCCAATCTCGCGCCCGGCTCCTACGCGGGGCTCTGGGGCCTGGAACTCGGCCCCCACTGGGCGCACCTGCACCTGTCCGTCTCCCACTGGGTCTCCGACGGACTGCTGACGATCTTCTTCTTCGTCGCCGGCATGGAGGTCAAACGCGAACTGACCGTCGGCGAGCTTGCCGGATGGCGTGCCGCCGCGCTTCCGCTGCTGGCGGCGGCCGGCGGCATGCTCATGCCCGCGCTGATCTCCCTCGGCGTCTCCCGCGGCCAGGCGGCCGAGGGCGGGGCCTGGGCCATCCCCGTCGCCACCGACATCGCCTTCGCGCTCGGCGTCCTGGCGCTGGTCGGCTCGGCGCTGCCCAGCGGGGTGCGGGTGCTGCTGCTGTCCATGGCCGTCATCGACGACCTCGGCGCGATCGCGCTCATCGCCCTCCTGTTCACCCGCGGGTTCGACCCGGTGTGGTTCCTGACCGGGCTCGCCCTGTGCTGCCTCTACGGGCTGGCCCAGCGGTACCGCCGGACGCCCCTGGTCCTGATGGTCCCGCTGGTGGTGGCCGCCTGGATCGCCGTCCACGCCAGCGGGGTCCACGCGACCGTCACCGGCATCCTCCTCGGCCTGCTGACCCCCGTCGTCGCCCGCCCCGGCGAGCGGGAGTCGCCGGCCGTGCGGCTGGAGCACCGGCTGCACCCGGTCTCCGCCGGCTTCATCGTGCCCCTGTTCGCCCTCGCCGCCGCCGGGATCGGTCTCGGCTCCCTCGGTGAGACCCTGCGGGACCCGATCGCCCAGGGCGTCTTCTTCGGCCTGCTGGTCGGCAAGGTGATCGGGGTGTTCGGCGGCGCCTGGCTGGCGGTGCGGCTGGGGCTGGCCCGGCTCCCCGGCGGGATCGGCTGGGGCGACGTGCTGCCGGTGGCCGTGCTGGCGGGGATCGGGTACACCGTCTCCCTGCTCGTCACCGGGCTGACGACCGACGACCCCGACGCCGTCGCCCGCGCCTCCACCGCCGTGCTGGCCGCGTCCCTGACCGCCTCGCTGCTGGCCCTCCTCCTGCTGCGGCTGCGGGCCGGGGCGCGGCGGTAGCCGCGGGCTCAGCCACCGGCGGGGACGAAGCTGTCGGTGGTTGTTGATACCGTCATCGCCGTTGCTCCTCGGGGAGGAGACCATGGCAGGGACCGACGGGGCGGGGTGAGCGTGCCGGTACGCAAGCAGATGCGGCATCCCGCACAGGTGATCGTCGGCGGATTCGGCTTCGCGGTGCTGACCGGGACGCTGCTGCTGGCCCTTCCCGCGGCCACCACGGGGCCGGAGTCCGCCTCCCCGCTGACCGCGCTGTTCACCTCGACCTCGGCGGTCTGCGTGACCGGCCTGATCGTGGTGGACACCGAGACCCACTGGTCGGTCTTCGGCGAGGTCGTGATCATGTGCCTGATCCAGGTGGGCGGCCTCGGCATCATGACCCTGGCCACCTTGTTCGCGCTGCTGGTCTCCGGCCGGGTCGGGCTGCGCGCCAGGCTGCTGGCCCAGGCCGAGACCAAGACCCTCTCGGCCTCCGACGTGCGGCGGGTGGTCCGCAATGTGGTGATCTTCAGTCTGGTGTCGGAGGCGGTGCTGGCGCTGGTCCTGTGCCTGCGCTTCCTGCTGGGCTACCACGAGGGGTTCGGCAGATCGCTCTACCTCGGCGTCTTCCACTCCATCTCGTCGTTCAACAACGCCGGGTTCGCGCTGTGGCCCGACAGCCTGGTGCGGTTCGCCTCCGACGCCTGGATCTGCCTGCCGGTCTCCCTCGCGGTGATCGTGGGCGGCCTCGGGTTCCCGGTGGTGTTCGAGCTGGCCCGCTCCTGGCGCAGACCGCGCCGCTGGTCGGTGCTGACCCGGATCACCCTGGCGGTGACGGGCGCGCTGCTGGTGCTCGGCACCCTGGCCATCACCGTCTTCGAGTGGAGCAACCCCCGCACGCTGGGCGCCCTCCCGGAGTCCAGCAGGTTCGCGGCCGGCTTCTTCACCGCCGTCATGCCGCGCTCCGGCGGTTTCAACATCCTCCAGCTCAGCGAGATGAAGAACGAGAGCTGGCTGGTCACCGACATCCTCATGTTCATCGGCGGCGGCAGCGCCGGCACCGCGGGCGGCATCAAGGTCACCACGTTCGGGCTGCTGGCCTTCGTCATCTGGGCCGAGCTGCGCGGCGAGAGCCAGGTCAACGTCGGGCACCGCAGGCTGCCCGACACCGTGCAGCGCCAGGCCCTCACCATCGCGCTGCTGGGCGTCGGCCTGGTGGCGGCCGGCACCTTCGCGCTGCTGGCGCTCTCCGACCAGACCCTGGACGAGGTAGCCTTCGAGGTGATCTCGGCCTTCGGCACGGTGGGCCTGTCCATCGGCGCCACCACCGCCTCGATGCCATCGGCCGGGCAGGCCCTGCTCGTCGCGCTGATGTTCATCGGCAGGGTCGGGCCCGTCACCCTCTTCTCCGCGCTCGCGCTGCGGGAGCGCACCCGCCACTACGAACTGCCCGAGGAGCGACCGATCGTTGGCTGACAAGGACAATCTTCCCGTGGTCGTCATCGGCCTCGGCAGGTTCGGCAGCTCGCTGGCCCTGGAGCTGACCCGGCTCGGCGCCGAGGTGCTGGCCATCGACCACCGGCCCAAGGTGGTGCAGTCACTGGCCGGGGAGATCACCCAGATCGTCACCGCCGACTCCACCGATCTGCAGGCCCTGCACCAACTGGGCGTACCCGACTTCCAGCGCGCCGTCGTGGCCATCGGCAGCGACATCGAGGCCAGCATCCTCACCACCTCGCTGCTGGTGGAGCTGGAGATCAACGACATCTGGGCCAAGGCCATCAGCCGCCAGCACGGCAGGATCCTGGAGCGCATCGGCGCCACCCATGTGGTCCTGCCCGAGCACGACATGGGCGAGCGGGTCGCCCACCTGGTCAGCGGCCGGATGCTCGACTACGTCCAGATCGACCCCGGCTTCGTCATGGTCAAGACGCACCCGCCGCGCGAGCTGGTGGGAGTCCCCCTCGGCGAGACCAGGATGCGCCGCAAGTACGGCGTCACCATCGTCTGCGTCAAGAGCAAGGGCGAGGACTACACCTACGCCACCCCCGACACCGTCCTGCAGTACGGCGACCTCATCCTGGTCGTCGGCCCCATCTCCAAGGTGGAGCGCTTCACCGACCTGTGACCCCGCCGCACACCGCAGGACCCCGGTCCCTTCGGGAAGGGGCCGGGGTCCTGGCGCGCGGATCCGTCAGACGTTGAAGCCGAGGGCGCGGAGCTGTTCGCGGCCGTCCTCGGTGATCTTGTCGGGGCCCCACGGCGGCAGCCAGACCCAGTTGATCTTCAGCTCGTCGACGAGGTCGGCGGTGGCGCTCTGCGCCTGGTCCTCGATGACGTCGGTCAGCGGGCAGGCGGCGCTGGTGAGCGTCATGTCGACGGTCAGCAGCCGGTGTCCGTCGGTCTCGCTGAGGTCGACGCCGTAGACCAGGCCGAGGTCGACGACGTTGATGCCCAGTTCGGGGTCGACGACGTCGCGCAGGGCCTCCAGGACCTGCTCCTCCTCATCCGAGCCGCCGGTCAGGGCGTCGAGGACCGCCTCCTCCGCGGCCGCGGCTTCGGTGTCGCTCATGATGTCCTCTCCAGGGTCTGGGCGGTCGCGTCCTTCCAGGCCATCCAGCCGAGCAGGGCGCACTTGACGCGGGCGGGGTACTTGGACACTCCGGCGAACGCGACGGCGTCCTCCAGGACGTCCTCGTCGGGCTCCAGCTCGCCCCGCGACTGCATGAGCGCGAGGAACTCCTCGCTCAGCCGCATCGCGTCCTTCACGGTGCGGCCGATGATCAGATCGCTCATGACCGAGGCGCTGGCCTGGCTGATCGAGCAGCCCTGGCCCTCGTAGGAGACGTCGGCGACCACGGCGCCGTCGCCGGTGCCGTCCAGATGCACCCGCAGGGTGATCTCATCGCCGCAGGTCGGGTTCACATGGTGGACCTCGGCCTCGTACGGCTCCCGCAGCCCGCGGTGCTGCGGGTTGCGGTAGTGGTCCAGGATGATCTCCTGGTACATCGATTCCAGCTGCACTGTCTCAGACCGTCCCGAAGAACTTCTGCGCCTTGCGGATGCCCTCGACGAGGGCGTCCACCTCACTCAGGGTGTTGTACACGTAGAACGACGCACGGGTGGTCGCGGGTATTCCGTACCGGCGGCACAGCGGCCACGCGCAGTGGTGGCCGACCCGCACCGCGATGCCCTGGTCGTCCAGGACCTGGCCCACGTCGTGCGGGTGGATGTCCGCCACGACGAAGGCGACCGTGGCGCCGCGGGCCGCGGTGTCGGCCGGGCCGATGAGCCGCACCCCCGGCAGCGAGCCGACCTGCTCCAGGGCGTAGGCGGCCAGGGCGTGCTCGTGCTCGACCACCTTGTCCATGCCCAGCGCGCTCAGGTAGTCGCAGGCGGCGGCCAGGCCGACCGCCTGGGCCGTCACCGGCACCCCCGCCTCGAACCGCTGCGGCGGCGGCGCGTACGTGGAGTGCTCGAGCTGCACGATCTCGATCATCGAGCCGCCGGTGATGAACGGCGGCATCGACTCCAGCAGCTCGCGGCGGCCCCACAGGACGCCGATGCCCAGCGGGCCCAGCATCTTGTGGCCGGAGAAGACCAGGAAGTCCGCGCCCAGCTCGGCCACGTCCACCGGCAGGTGCGGGACCGACTGCGCCCCGTCCACCAGGACGAAGGCGCCGAACCGGTGCGCCCGCTCGGCGATCTCCTTGACCGGGTTGACCGTGCCCAGCACGTTGGACTGCTGGGTGAGCGCCACCAGTTTGGTGCGCTCGCCGATCAGCTCCTCGATGTTCGACAGGTCGAGCCTGCCGTCATCGCTCAGCCCGAACCAGCGCAGCTTCGCGCCGGTGCGCCGGCACAGCTCCTGCCACGGCACGAGGTTGGCGTGGTGCTCCATCTCGGTGACCACGATCTCGTCGCCGGGGCCCACCCGGAAGCGCTCGGCCTCCGGCCCGAAGGTCGCGGCGTTGCTCAGCGAGTAGGCCACCAGGTTGATCGCCTCGGTCGCGTTCTTGGTGAACACGACCTCGCCGGCCGGGGCGCCGATGAAGTGCCCGATGGTGGCGCGGGCCGCCTCGAAGGCGTCCGTGGCCTCCTCGGCCAGCAGGTGCGCGCCACGGTGGACGGCGGCGTTGTGCCGCTCGTAGAAGGCGCGCTCGGCGTCCAGGACCTGGCGCGGCTTCTGCGAGGTCGCGCCGGAGTCCAGGTACACCAGCGGGTGACCGTTCCGGACCGTGCGGTCCAGGATCGGGAAGTCCTTCCTGATCTCCTCCGACAGCAGGGCCATGGCTCAGACGCCCGCCTTCGTGTACTTCTCGTAGCCCTCGGCCTCGAGCTCGTCGGCCAGCTCGGGGCCGCCCGCCGCGACGATGTGGCCGTCGGCGAAGACGTGCACGAAGTCCGGCTTCACGTACCGCAGGATGCGGGTGTAGTGGGTGATGAGCAGGACGCCGGTCTCGCCGGCGGCGCTGAAGCGGTTGACGCCCTCGGAGACGACCTTGAGCGCGTCGACGTCGAGGCCGGAGTCGGTCTCGTCCAGCACCGCGATCTTCGGCTTGAGCATCTCCAGCTGGAGGATCT
>JAFACJ010000751.1 GCA_023425615.1 Actinomycetes bacterium | reverse complement strand
GTGCAGACGATCTCTGCCGTGCCTCCGGTCAGGACCTCTGCCACCGCGTCCTCGCGGTCGAGGTCGTGTACCCGTACCGCCCGTCTCGGCGCGGCGCCGAGCCACGCCGAGACGAGTGCCGAGAACGGGCCGCTGACCACGGTCGACAGGGCCGCGAGCTCCAGTCGGCCGCCCTGGCCCGCCGCGGCCAGGGTCTCCCCGGCCTGCCCGCAGTCGCGGAGGATCCGGCGCGCCGGTCCGACCAGGGCGTGGCCTGCCGGCGTCGGCGACATCCCGCGACCGACGCGGTGGAACAGCTGCGCCGAGAGTTCCTGCTCCAGGGCGCGGATCGCGGCAGACACCGTCGACTGCCGGACGCCGAGCCGTGCCGCGGCGGCCGTCGCGCTGCCGGTGTCGCGGACGCTCAGGAAGGCCCGAAGCTGGTGTA
The DNA here is from genome assembly GCA_023425615.1 of Actinomycetes bacterium. Classification (GTDB taxonomy): domain Bacteria; phylum Actinomycetota; class Actinomycetes; order Streptosporangiales; family Streptosporangiaceae; genus Actinocorallia. The sequence goes on along the minus strand of JAFACJ010000751.1, from coordinate 2,421 downwards.
GTTCCACGGCGGCAGCCTAGCCCCGGCGGTGTCCCGCAGGCCCGGCTCCCCTGGGTTCGACGGCGCCGTGACGGTCCGGCTCAGCTGCCGGTCCAGGCGGCCGGCCGCTTCTCGGCGAACGCGCGAGCGCCTTCCCGGGCGTCGTTGGAGTCGAGCACCTCATCGACGTACGGCTGCTGACGGGCGAACCGCTCCCCGCGGGGCCAGGTGCGGGACTCGACGATGATCTGCTTGCTCGTGGCGACCGCCAGCGGTCCGTTGGCGGCGATCGTCCGGGCGAGGGCGAGGGCGGCGTCGAGCGCTCCTCCCTCGTCCGTCAGCCTGCTGACCAGGCCGAGGGCGTGCAGCCGCGCGGCGTCCACCGGGTCGCCGGTCAGCGCCAGCTCCATGGCGACGACCTCGGGCAGCCGATCGGGCAGGCGGTGCAGGCCACCGGCCGCGGCGACCAGGCCGCGCTTGACCTCGGGGATGCCGAACCGTGCCGTCGAGGCCGCGACGACCAGGTCGCAGGCGAGCACGAGCTCGAAACCACCGGCCAGCGCCCATCCCTCCACCGCGGCGATGAGCGGCTTGCGGGGCGGCGCCGCCGTCACTCCGCCGAAGCCGCGTCCGGGGATGCTCGGCCGCTCGCCGCGGAGGAAGCCCTTGAGGTCCATGCCCGCGCAGAAGCTGCCTCCGCTGCCGGTGATCACGGCCAGACGCAAGGCCGGTTCGTCATCGAGCCGGTCGAGGGCGGACGCGATGATCCGCGCCATGGCGAGGGTCATGGCGTTCTTCGCCCGGGGCCGGTTGAGGGTGATGACGAGCACGCCCTCCCGGTCCTCGACGAGCACTTCGGGCGCTTGGTGCGCGTCGGTCGTCGCGGCCGAGGGCGCGGTGTCGTGGGCGTCGCTCACGGGTGATCTCCTCCTGGGCGAATGCGGCTGAATGTCGGCGCGGGTCTTGACAGACCAGTGATCGCGGTCACATGGTTGCATACAGTGGAATAAAGTTCCACTGAAAGAAATTCTCTCTCAAGGAGATGGGCAACCATGCGTCGAGTTCCTGTTCGTTCGGCGACCGCCGTCGCCGCCGCACTGCTGGTGCTGTCGGGTACCTTGGCCGCCTGCGGCAGCCCGCAGGGCGGCGACAGCGGGGCGGACACGAGATCGGAGGCGGAGATCTGCCCGACCGCCGACACCAAGGGCACGATCAAGATCGGCATGAGTGCTCCGCTCGCCGTGTTCGCCCCGCTCCTGCTCGGCATGGAGACAGGGGAGTTCGACAAGGCCGGCATCGACGTCGAGATCCAGAAGATCCCGAGCGCCGAGTCGCTGCCGCTGGTCGCCCGCGGTCAGCTCGACGCGCAGATGACCTCGCTGAGCTCGGCCCACTTCAACACCCTGAAGGACGGGGTCGACGTTCGCTGGATCGTGCCGATGGACGAGCAGCGGGAGATCCCGCCCGGCACCCCGGTGCCCGGCTACTGGTCCCGCAAGGACATCGTCGGCAGCGCCGCCTCCCCCGACCTCTCCAAGCTCAAGGGCGCCGAGGTCAGCACTCCCACCGGTGGCACCGGCGTGAGCGGCCTGATCCTCGACAACGCGCTGAGCAAGGTGGGCCTGGGCATCAAGGACGTCAAGCTCGCGTCGCCGCTCGTCGGCCCCGACGCGCTGAACGGACTGGCGAACAAGGCGGTCTCGGCGGCCTGGATCTCCGCCCCCCTCGAAGTCGAGGCCGCGAAGAACCCCGACCTCGTCCCGATCGCGGGCTACGAGCCGGGCGTGACCGGTACCGCCATCATGGCCGGCCGGTCGCTCCTCGACCGGCCCGAGCTCGCCGTCAAGTTCATCCAGGTGCTCAGCAAGGTCACCGAGAAGTACCTCGACGGCGACTACCGCAAGAACCCCGAGGCGGTGCGCCTGCTCTCGGCGGCCGAGGAGGTCGAAGAGTCCACGATCAAGAACTCGGCACTCCTCACCTTCGACCCGTCGTTCTCGATGGACGGGACGGAGAAGTTCGCGGACGCCCTGCAGGCGTTCGCCCTCAAGCGCGGCGAGCTGGAGTACGACAAGCCGCTCGACTCCGCGGACCTCATCGACAGCCGGTTCACCAAGGGCGCGGCGAGCTGCGCCTCCGTCGTCGGATGAGCAACGGCCCACGGTTCCTGGACGGTGTCCGCGTCGTCGAGCTCGGCGGCATCGGCCCCGTTCCGCACGCCGGCATGCTGCTCGCGTCCCTCGGCGCGGACGTCGTACGGGTCGAGCGATCCGGCGCGGAGCCGGACGCGCGGGCCTGGGACGCCACGCGCCGGGGGAGGACGGTCATCTCCGCCGACCTCAAGTCGCCGGAGGACGTCCGAGCGGTCCGCGCTCTGGCCGCGGCCGCGGACGTGCTGGTCGAGGGCTTCCGTCCGGGGGTGGCCGAGCGGCTGGGGCTCGG
>JAFACJ010000591.1 GCA_023425615.1 Actinomycetes bacterium | reverse complement strand
GCGCGACCCGCCGGTCGGTGAGCTCGCGGGCGGGCACGCCCAGCACCCGCGGCCCGACCCCGGAGTCCAGCCGCAGCCCGGTATAGGGCAGTCCCGTCGACTCGCCCAGGTACGGGCCGGTGTCGGGCCCCGCGACGATCACCTCGCCGTCCGTCCAGATCAGGTCGAGGCAGCCGTCTGGCAGCACCCGGTAGGGGCCGGGGCGCGGGATGTTGCGCCACAGCACGCCGTGGATCCCGGCCACCGCCCGCTCGGTGTACATGCCTTCAGTCTGCCCCGTCTCAGCTGGACTCGCGGACCACCAGGTGGGTGTCAAGGATGACGGCCGTCGCCTCCGGTGCCGCGCCCTGGATGCGGGAGACGAGGAGTTCGGCCATGGCGCGGCCCATCTTCTCGACCGGCTGGTGGACGGAGGTCAGGGGCGGATCGGTGTGGGGCGCCATGCGTGAGTCGTCGAAGCCGACCACCGCCACGTCGCCGGGGATGGCGCGGCCCGACGTGCGCAGCACGTGCATCGCGCCGATCGCCATCGGGTCGGAGGCGGCGTAGACGGCGTCGAGGTCGGGGGCGCGCGCCAGCAGCTCGCGCATCGCCACCGCGCCGCTCTCCTCGGAGAAGTCGCCCTGGACGACCAGGTCGGGCCCCGGGTTGAGCTCGCGGTAGCCCAGGAGCCGGTCCACGCCCACCTGCATGTCCTGCGGGCCGCTGATCGAGGCGATGCGCCGCCTGCCTCGTTCGATGAGGTGCTGGACCGCCTGCCTGGCGCCGCCGCGGTTGTCGGCGTCGACATAGGCGGCGGGGGCTCCGCCGGGCGGCGGGCCCGCCGTCACCGCGGGCAGCCCGCGCTCCTCCAGGCGGCGGGGCAGCGGATCGTCGCCGTGCAGCGACAGCAGCAGCGCCCCGTCCACATGGTGGCCGGTCAGGTAGCGCTCGAGCCGCTCGTGGTCGGCGGGGGTCTGCGCCATCGCCAGCAGCAGCTGGAGTCCGGTCTCGGCGAGACCGGCGCTGATGCCGCGGATGATCCCGGCGAAGAACGGCTCGCCCCAGACCCGCTCCTCGGACTCCGAGACGACGAGGGCGACGGTGTCGGTCCGCCGCGTCACCAGCGTCCGGGCCGCGGGGTTGGGCACGTAGCCCAGTTCCTCGATCGCCTTCAGCACCGCCTCTCGTGCCCGTTCGCTGACCTTGGGCGAGCCGTTGATGACCCGAGAGACGGTGCCGCGCCCCACACCGGCACGCGCGGCGACCGCCTCAAGAGTCGGACGCTGTTCAGTCACGAAAGCCCATTGTGCCGTGCGACACGTCCATACCACCGCGCACTGGACTTAGGCGTCCTCTTCTGCGTCTCGTAGTCGACGTGGACGAGGCCGAACCGCTTGCCGTAGCCCCAGCCCCACTCGAAGTTGTCCATGAACGACCAGGTGAAGTAGCCCTTCAGCGGCACCCCGTCGGCGATCGCGTCATGGCACGCCTCCAGGTGCGCCTCGATGTACGCGGCGCGCTCGGGGTCGTCGACCTCTCCGTCCACGACGGTGTCGACGTAGGCGGCGCCGTTCTCGGTGATGTAGAGCGGCACCGGCGGGTACTCCTTGGCGACACGGACGAGCGTCTCGCGCAGCCCGTCGGGGTCGACCTCCCAGCCCATGTCCGTCACCGGGCGGCCCGCGTTGACGAACGAGACGTGCTCGGCGCCCGGCCACGGCGAGGCCGAGGCGAACGGGGAGGTGGCCACCACTCCCCCGCCGCTCCCAGTGCTCACGGTGTGCCGCGAGTAGTAGTTGATGCCGAGGAAGTCGATCGGCCCGCCGATCAGCTCCATGTCCCCGGGCTTGATGGCCTCCTCGAACCCGAACGGCGCGAGGTCGGCGACCACGTCCGCGGGGTAGGAGCCGCGCAGGAGCGCGTCGAGGAAGAACCGGTTCTGCAGCCCGTCGATACGGCGGGCGGCGTCGAGGTCGGCCTCGCTGTCGGTGGCCGCCGAGATCGCGTACAGGTTCGGCGCGGCGCCGGCCAGCCCGTCCCCCGCCCGCAGGACCGGCGCGGCAAGGCCGTGCGCGAGCAGCAGGTGGTGGGCGGCGCGGACCGCCAGTTCCGGGGCGCGCAGCCCCGGGGCGTGGTCGCCCGAGCCGTAGCCGAGGAACGCCGCGCACCACGGCTCGTTCACCGTGATCCACTGCTTGACCCGGTCGCCGAGCGCCTCGTGGACGACCGCCGCGTAGTCGGCGAAGCGGTAGGCGGTGTCGCGGGCGGGCCAGCCTCCGGCGTCCTGCAGCGTCTGCGGCAGGTCCCAGTGGTAGAGGGTGGCGTAGGGCGTGATCCCCGCTTCGAGGAGGGCGTCGATCAGCCTCCGGTAGAAGTCGAGACCGCGCTGGTTCACGGTCCCGTCGCCGGACACGACGCGCGGCCAGGAGATCGAGAACCGGTAGGCGCCCACGCCCAGCGAGGCCATCAGCGCCACGTCGTCGGCGTACCTGACGTAGTGGTCGTTGGCGACGTCGCCGTTCTCGCCGTTCAGCACCCTGCCCGGAGTGTGGGCGAAGGTGTCCCAGATGGACGTGACCCGTCCGTCGGCCGTGACGGAGCCTTCGATCTGGTAGGCCGCGGTGGCGGTGCCCCAGACGAAGCCCTCCGGAAACCCCCGAGTGGTCATGCCTTCACGGCTCCTTCCATGATGCCGCCGATGATCTGGCGGCCGAACACAACGAAGATGACGATCAGCGGGACCGTCGCCAGCGCCGTACCGGTGAACACGAGCGTGTAGTCCTGGAAGTGCGCGCCGTTCAGCGCCGAGATGGACAGCTGGACGGTCGGGTTGGACGGCGTCAGCACGGCCAGCGGCCAGATGAACTCGTTCCAGGTCTGCATGAAGGTGAACAGGGCGAGCACCGCGATGGCCGGGCGCAGCGCCGGCAGCACGACGCTCCAGTAGATGCGCAGGGTGGAGCAGCCGTCGACGCGTGCCGCCTCGATCAGCTCGTCGGGGACGGCCTGGACGGCGTACTGCCGCATGAGGAACACCCCGAAGCCGTTGACCAGGAACGGCAGGATGACCGCCTTGATCTCCCCGGCCCAGCCGAGCTTCACCATCATGATGTAGAGGGGGATGATGCCCATCTGCTGGAGCGGCACCATCATGGTCAGCAGCACGACCAGCAGCAGGCCGTCGCGGCCCCGGAAACGCAGCTTGGCGAAGGCGAACCCGGCCAGGCTGCTCAGCACGACGACCGACAGCGTCACGGTGGTGGCCACGATGGCCGAGTTCAGCAGGCCCTTGGAGAAGTTGGCGTCCTCGGCCGCGAACAGACGTTGCAGGTTGTCGCCGAGGTTCCCGCCCGGAAGCAGCGGCGGGGGCACCATGCCGACGACGTCGTTGGAGCGGGTGGCGATGACGAACATCCAGTAGATCGGGAAGACCGACAGGAGGAACGTGATGAAGAGCGTCGCACGGGTCAGCACTGTGGCTTTCATTCAGAGCCCCCGATCCGCCTGGTGAAGACGAAGCTGAAGAAAGACACCAGCAGGATCATCAGGAACAGCATCCAGGCGATGGCAGCGGCGTAGCCGTAGTCGAAGTGCCGGAACGCGTTCTCGTACATGTACATGGCGACGGTCTGGAACTGGCCGAGAGAGCCGCCTCCGACGTCGCCCTGGGCGAACATCACCGGTTCGGTGAACAGGGACAGGCCGCCGATGGTGGAGGTGATCGTGGTGAAGACGATCGCGGGTTTCACCATGGGGATGGTGATCTGCCAGAACTGCCGGCGCGGGGACGCCCCGTCGATCGAGGCCGCCTCGTACAGGTCGCGCGGGATCGCCTGCATCGCCGCCAGGTAGATCAGGGAGTTGTAGCCGGTCCAGCGCCAGTCGACCATGACGGAGATGGCGGTCCAGGAGCTCCACTTGTCCGCGGTCCAGTCCAGGCCGTCCTTGTGCAGCAGCCAGTTGACGAAGCCGTAGTCGCGGGCGAAGAGCTGGCCGAAGACGACGGCCACGGCGACGATGGAGGTGACCATCGGGACCAGGACGCCCATCCGGTACAGCAGCCGGAAGCGCATCCGCTTGTTGAGCGCGTTGGCCAGCATCAGCGCGAGGATGAGCTGCGGGACGGTGGCCAGGACGAACATGCCGAAGGTATTGACGACCGAGTTCCAGAAGTCGGCGTCCTGGACCAGGTTGGTGTAGTTCTCGAAGCCGACCCACTTCCTGTCCCCCGCCAGCTCCCAGTCGTGCAGGGACACCCAGAGGTTGAACAGCAGCGGGAACAGACCGAAGATCGCGAAGAGGAGGAAGTAGGGGGAGACCAGGAAGTACGGGGAGGCTTTGAGGTCGAACCAGGTGACCCACCGGGACCGTGAGGTCTCCTTCACCTCCGCCGGCGCGGGCGGAGTGCCGGAGCGCTTGCGCACGTCGAGCATGGGGGTTGCCTTTCGGGACGGGGGCGGCGCCGCGGGCGCGCGCGGCGCCGCCCAGGTCGGTCAGCGGGCTTATTCAGCCTTGTCCCGGCCGTCCTCGATCGCCTTCTTCCAGGCGTCGGCGCCGTTCAGCTTGCCCTGGCCCAGAGCGATCAGGACATCCTCGAACACGGTACGGACATCGACGTTCTTGATGCCGAGCTGCACGGGCTGCAGCGAGGTCGCGGTCTTGGCGAAGATCTGGCCGACGGGGGCGTCGTTGAAGTAGTCGTTCTTGGCGTCGGCGACCTGCGGGTCGGCCAGCGCCTGCGGCGAGGTCGGCAGGGCGTTGACCGCCTTGAACGCGGTGATCTGCGACTCGGGGCTGGTCAGGAACTTGGCGAGCTCCGCCGCCTCCTTGGGGTGCTTGGACTGCTTGGGCACGGCCAGGAACGAGCCGCCCCAGTTGCCGCCGCCGCCGGGCACCGCCGCGACGTCCCACTTGTCGTCGTAGGCGTCACCGGAGTTCTCCTTGATGACGCCGAGCATCCAGGCCGGGCAGGCCATGGTGGCGAAGGAGTCCTTCTTGAAGCCGGTCTGCCACTGCGGCGTGAAGTTCTTCAGGCCCGCCGACAGCTTGTCGTCGTTCAGCTTGGTGACCAGGTCGAACGCGGTCTTGACCGCCGGGTTGGTGTCGGCGATGTACTTGTTGGACGCGTCGAAGTAGGTGGCGTTGCCGTTCTTGGGCGCCTCCTGGCACAGGACGGCGTTGAAGATCGTGGGCAGGCCGTCCACGAACTTGGTGGCCGGCGCCTTCGCCTGGAACTTCTGGCCGGTGGAGACGTAGTCGGCCCAGGTCGGCCACAGCTTGCCGACCTCCTCGCGGTCGGTGGGCAGGCCCGCCTTCTCGAACAGGTCCTTGCGGTAGCACACGCTCATGCCGCCGACGTCGGTGCCCAGGGCGAACAGCTTGCCCTCGGAGTTGATGCCGTTCTCCCACTTCCAGGCGGGGAAGTCGGCCTGGCGGCTCTGCAC
>JAFACJ010000590.1 GCA_023425615.1 Actinomycetes bacterium | reverse complement strand
GCGTCGGGCGGCAGCACGTGCTGGGACCCTTCGGGGGTGATCCGGGCGCGCAGCGCGGGCTGGTGCAGGGCCAGCCGCTGGAGCGCGTCGGCCAGCGCCTCGGGGGCCTCCTCCCCGTCGACTCCGGTGAGGCCGACGTCGCCGTAGAAGTGCGCGGAGTCGTAGGACAGCTCCCAGCCGTCGTGCTGCCCGACGAAGTAGCCCTGCTGCAGCGACATGAGCGGGAACGGCGCATACGGGTCGGGGCGGCGCTCGATCTCCACCGGCAGGGCGCGGACGGCGTCCCCGGACGCCGCGCGCCGCGCGACCAGGTCGGCCAGCCCGTCCAGGGTGATCTCCACCGTCACGTCCGAGAGCGCCAGCTCCACCGCCAGCCGTTTGCGGACCAGGGCCGACATCCGCACCGCCAGCACCGAGTCGCCGCCCAGTCGCAGGAAGCTGGTGTCTCGGGGGATGGCCGCGGGATCGAGGTCGAGGAGCTCGCCCCAGATCTCGCTCAGCTCGGTCTCCGTCATTTTGGTACTCCGTTTCGTCAGCGGTGGGCCAGGAGCAGGAACTGAGAGAAGGCCGCCAGAGGGTGGTCGGGGCACGGCAGGTCCAGCACGGGCCGCAACCCCGCCGCCTGGAGGGCGGCGAGCCATTCCTCCCGGGTGAGGTAGGTGCGGTGGGTGCCCGCCCGCTGGTCGCGGCGCTCGGCCCGTCCTGACAGCAGGAACGGCATGGAGGCCAGCGACTGGTGGTGCTCGTGCCCGGTCTCGATGAGTAGCAGCGCGCCTCCCGGGACGAGTAGGTCCCGGATCCGACCCAGGAGGTCCCCGACGTGGGAGGCGTTGTGGGCGGCGTTCACCGCGATCATCAGGTCGAACGGGTCTGTTCCGCATTGCGCGGCCAGGTCGCCGTCGAAGTCCACGACCTCGTGGCGCAGGAACGGGTGCGGGAAGCGGGCGCGCGCGTGCTCCAGGAAGAACGGCGACAGGTCGGTGAACAGGTATTCCGAGGTGTGGCCGTCCAGGACCGGCAGGAGGTCGGCGGTCAAGGAGCCCGTTCCCGCGCCGAGCTCCAGGACCCGGGCGCGGCCGAGGTCGCGGACGACGCGCGTGGCGGCGGCGTTGAGGTAGAGGTTGATGAGGTTGTTCCGGTAGGCGGCCTCCGCCACGCCCAGATCCCCGCCGGGGAAGAGCAGCGCCTGCGCGCTCACCTCGTCGCGCAGCAGCCCGGACAGGTGCCGCAGCGAATCCAGCAGGTAGCGGGTGAGCTCCGACGGGTATCCCAGCGCGCGGCGTGCCTCGTCGATGGCGTTGCGTGCCTCCACCAGCTCCGCCCTGCGGTGGCGGCGGAGGACGAGGCCCTCTTGGGCGAGCGTGGCGAGCCAGTGGCCGGGGATCCACGCGTGCCGGGGCGCGGCCTGGAGGATCCGGGCCGCCTCCGCGGCGTCGCAGGGGCCCGGGAGGCGCTCGCCCAGATGGGCCGCGATGCCCGTCAGTACCGCCAGGTCGAGCCGTCTGACCTGCTTGGGAACCTGGTCGAGCGGAGCGCCGCCGAGAGCGGCGAGTCCGGCGTCGTGCGCGGCGCGGGCCGTCGCGGGCCCGGCTTCGGCGTGCGGAGCGGTCACCGCCCGGGACCCCGCGCGACCCGGGCGGCGAGTTCGGGGGAGGACAGGGCTTCGGGTTCGGCTTCGCATCCATCGGTGATCCGGACGTTGCCCAGCTGCTCCACCCGGCGCCGGACCACCTGTTCCACCAGGTCCCGGGTCGCCGAGGGCACGGTGTGCGTCGGTTCGAACCGGTGGCACCAGCCCGCGGGGCTGAGCCACAGGTGGTCATAGGGAGTGCGCAACGGGACGGCGCCCGCCGCATACAGCTCCTCGGAGAAACCGGGCAGCAGTTCGTCCAGAGCACGCTGCCCTGCACCCATGAGCGAGTGCAGATGCCTGCTCTGCGGTGCTCCGGGTCTTTGCTCCGGGCCTCGCGCCGGTGCGTCGCGCTCCAGCACGGTCACGCGTTCACAGTGCCCCGCCAGCGCGACCGCGGCGGTCAGTCCCGAAAGCCCTCCGCCGATGACGGCGGCATGTCCCAAGATTTCCGGCATGCGTGAATGATAATCATTTTCACCCTGGAGGAAAAGCTCGGAGGCCTCGGCGCGGCGGGGAGCTCGCCGGCTTCACCTGGAGAGGGTCGCGTGGGTGCGGCGGTGCCGGCTTGTCCCGAGTCGGTGTCCGTGGGTGGTGGCCTCCAGGGCGGACATGTCATAGTAACGGCAACGGTTTTCATTTTCTTGGTGTGTCCGTTGCCGTTCGTCTCGCCCGTTCGGTGAGGAAACCGCCCCGACCGCATCCCGCCTCGAACCTTGAGGCTTGCGAAACGACCAGGAGGAAGCCCATGTCCCTGACCGTTCCCGCCGACCTTCTCGCCATGGCCGAACAAGGAGAGGTGGACGACGACGCCTTCATCGCCTGTATCGCCGCCTCGCTTCCCTACGCCTGGGACATGGTCAGCGGCCTCGCCGACCGGCTCGCCAAGAGCGGGGCCGAACTGGCCGACAACCAGGTACCGCCGCCGGACGAGGCCTCACGCGGCCAACTGCTGCGCCTGGTGGCCAGCGATGCCATGCGCGCCGCCGTCGAGCGGCACTTCGGTGTCCGGCTGGCCTTCCAGAACTGCCACCGCATCGCCCTGTTCCACCCCAACTCCACCGAGGCCCACCGGCGCTTCGTCAGCCCCCGCGCCCAGCTCCTGAACCAGAGCCCCGAATTCGTCGACTGCTGATCCCCCTCCTGGAGGAAGGTGCCGTCCGGCATTCCGCATGAACACGCTGGCGTTCCCCGACCATCCCGACTCGGGAACCGGTCCACGCCCCATGGCCCGTTCCTGGCTTCCTGCCAGGACGTGCCTGGCCCGATCGTGTCTTCGCCATGCCTGACGCAGAACCCATGACGACTTCGAACGGGACCGCGACCCTCACCAGAATGATCGGCTGGACCAACCGCGCAGCCGCCACCGACCACTACCGCACCCACCCCGACCACGGCCTTCAGCTACTCGGTCTCATGATCTGAACACGCATTCGCCTTGGGACGACGACGGCCAGAGCGGGACGTCCACGAATGTGATCAAGGACGCCCGAGGGATCCTGAACTGGTTCAGAGATCGCTCCTAGCGTCGCATAATTGAATATTCTTTACTTAAAGTTATCAGTCACGAGTTGCTTGTCATCACGGTCGAGCATGGAGGCTTTTTCGAGGATGTCGCCCGGGGTCGCCGCCTTTGGCGGGCTCTTTCTGACTTTTCCCCTTTTCGTCAGGCCTTCGGCATACCGCCGGAGGCCCGTGGCCGTGTGCCATGGAGAGTCCGTCGTGGAGTTCCGACGTGTCCTTGCACGATCCCCCCACCCGGCCCGAGCCGTTGGGACCGGTCGGCCTCGCGGCCAGAGCGTTCAACGCGCCTGCCTCCCGCAGCCGCTCCCAGTCCTGGATATGGGAGTGGTACAAGCCCTCGCGGCGCGACAACGCGCCCCGAGCCCCCGGCTCGGTCAGCTGCTCCCACTGCCGCACGACCTCCAGCTTGTACTCCGGAGTGAAGGTCCGCCGCTTCGCCCGGCCAGCACGAGGCCCCCCTTCTCCCCTCCCGCCACTCCATCATCGTGGAGATCAGCAACGCTCAACGCCACATGCTAAAGATCCCGGCCTGCCCCAATCAGGCCGCATAAGGCTTATGCGGCCTGTTGTCTCTCAAGAGAGACAGCGGGGCTCGGCGGTCACGGGGGATCCGTTTCGGAGAGATCGGTGAGGAGGGAGGGGAGGAGGCGTTCCTCCATGACGGGGCGGGAGGCAATGGCCATCGTGGAGGCGAGGTCCGGGTCCCACGGGGAGGGGGAAGGGATGCCGCGGAGCGGTTCGAAGGGGCCGGTCGAGAGGGCTTCGGCGTAGTCGGCGGTGGACATGCGCCAGGGGCGGGCCGGGTAGCGGGACAGGGCCGCGGTCAGGATGCGCAGGCCCGACCAGTCGAAGTCGGCGCGCCAGCGCAAGGTCGTTCCGGCGGACGTCAGGGATTCCAGGAGGGTGTGGCAGGCGGCGGAGGGGACACCCTCTGTGCAGATCAGCGGGGCGGATCGGGGGCCGAGGTCGGCCGCGGCGGCGCGGAGGACGGCCGGGTTCTCGCAGACGTACGCCTCGGCGAAGGCCGGGGTGATCGGGTGGATGGTCAACTGCTGGAGGGTGAGGCGGAAGGGGAGGCCCTCGGTGGCGGCGTCTGACAACCAGGAGGCGACCATGCCGCCTGTCGCCGGGAGGTTCAGGACCAGGACCTGAGAGGCGAGATCGTCGACGATCACTCCAGCGGACGCCCACAGAGCGCGCTGCGCCTCGCGGTTGTCCGGTGGCGGCACGCCGTCGCGGAGGGACAGGGCGCGCAGCACCATCCGTGACAGCGGCTCCTCGGGCTGGAGCGCCTTCGTGTCGCCGGTCGCGCGTTCGGCGAGCACCGGCAGTGGGAGCGCGGTCGCGGGCAGCCAGTTCAGGACGGCGACGGCCTGCGCGATCAGCTCGGGAACCCCGGCCCGGACGAGTCGGGTGACCTGGAGGGTCGAGGTCCAGGACGGGAACCAGGGTTCGGCGGCGTGCACGCAGGCACGGAGCGGTTCCGTCGCCTGCTGTTTGGCCAGGCGTTCGGCGTCGGCGGTGACCGAGCGGGGCACGATCGGGCCGCGCAGATCCTGGACGGCCGCCTCGAGTGACGGGGCGATCCCCGCCGAGCGCAGCACCTCGCTGAGGCGGTCCAGGTCGGCGGAGGCCGCGGGGCGGGTGCCGAGCAACTCCCCGAGGGCGGCGCGCTCGCCGTCGGACCCGCCGGGCAGGGTGAGCCGGCCCGTCAGCCGTTCGCCGAACTCCAGGCGGCGCACCAGCCGGGCCACCAGACGGTCCAGTTCGGGACGGCCGAGCGTCCTGCGCAGACGCTCCCGGTCGACCCCCATCAGAACAGGCCCGCGCGCGGCGGCGGGGCGTCCTCGGTGACGCGGTGGGGGGCGCGTCCGTCCCATTCCCAGTGGGTGACGTGGACGGCGTCGATGCCGTCATGGCGGACGAGGTGGTGGGCGGCGAGGCCGGGGACGGTCTCGTAGAAGC
>JAFACJ010000440.1 GCA_023425615.1 Actinomycetes bacterium | reverse complement strand
GGACGAGCCCGTGGTGAGCCCGTCTCCCCGCGCGCCGGCGCGCCGCCCGGCGGATAGGTACGCGGGCGGCTCCACGCAGCCGGTGGCGCACGCGTTCCGGCCGCTGCAGGAGGATCGCGACGCGCTGGGCGGCGTGCTGACGGTGGCGATCGTTTCGGTGGTGATCTCCGCCGCCTGCGGTGCGATGTTCCGGCCGCGCTGATCTCACCCGAACGTGTGAAAGCCGTTACCGGAGAGACAGGAGTTCACCCATTGTGATCATGTAAGCGCCGAAAGTAACTTCACTCGCGGGCTTCCCCGAAGCCCCACCCGGTTCTCCAGCAGTTCCTCCAGCAGTCCTCCCCGTGAAGGGCGGTATGGCATGACCGAGACAGCGGACCGCACCCAGGCGAACGGCTCCTCCCCCAACGGCTCAGCATCCGAACAGCTCAGCCTCGGCACCGCGGCTGCCCGCAATCTGGCGTCCACCACCAAGACCCCGCCGCAGATGCAGGAGATCACCTCCCGCTGGCTGCTGAAGATGCTGCCGTGGGTCCAGGTCTCCGGCGGCGCCTACCGGGTCAACCGCAGGCTCACCTACACCCTCGGCGACGGGCGCATCGAGTTCCTGTCCACCGGCTCCCGGGTCCAGGTGATCCCCGCCGAGCTGGCCGAGCTGCCGGTGCTGCGCGGCTTCGAGGACGAGGAGGTGCTGAGCGCCCTGGCCGGCCGGTGCGAGCAGCGCGAACTGGCGCCCGGCGAGGTCGTCGTCGAGGCCGGCGACCCCGCCGAGTACGTCGTCCTGCTCGCCCACGGCAAGCTGGAGAAGATCGGCCGTTCCAAGTACGGCGAGGAGGCGCGGCTCGGCATCAGCGCCGACGGCGACTTCCTCGGCTCCGACGCGCTGGTGGGCGAGCACACCTGGGAGTACACCCTCAAGGCGCAGACCCCCTGCACGGTGCTGACCCTCACCAGGGCCGACTTCCGGCGGATCCGCGACTCCTCGCCCGCGCTGCAGGCCCAGGTCGCCGCCTATCTGGCCAGCCCGGTGCCCGAGCACAACCGGCACGGCGAGAAGGAGATCACCCTGTCCTCGGGCCACTCCGGCGAGCCCGTGCTGCCCGGCACCTACGTCGACTACGAGCTGGAGCCCCGCGAGTACGAGCTGTCGGTCGCCCAGACCGTCCTGCGGGTGCACACCCGGGTCGCCGACCTGTTCAACGAGCCGATGAACCAGATCGAGCAGCAGCTCCGGCTGACCATCGAGGCACTGCGCGAACGGCAGGAGCACGAGATGATCAACAACCCGGAGTTCGGGCTGCTGCACAACGCCGACCTGCGCCAGCGGATCCAGACGCACAGCGGCCCGCCCACCCCCGACGACCTGGACGAGCTGCTCTCCCGGCGGCGCGGCTCGAAGTTCTTCCTCGCCCACCCCAGGGCCATCGCCGCGTTCGGCCGCGAGTGCAACAAGCGCGGTCTGTACCCCACCCCGATCGACGTCGGCGGGCACCACATCCCGGCCTGGCGGGGAGTGCCGATCTTCCCCTGCAACAAGATCCCGATCAGCGACCAGCAGACCAGCTCGATCCTGGTGATGCGTACCGGCGAGGACGACCAGGGCGTGGTCGGCCTGCACCAGATCGGCATCCCCGACGAGTACCAGCCGTCCCTGTCCGTACGGTTCATGGGCATCACCGAGCAGGCGGTCATCCAGTACCTGGTGAGCGCCTACTACTCCTGCGCGGTGCTGGTCCCCGACGCCCTGGGCGTCCTGGAGAACGTCGAGATCGCCCACCTGTGAGGCCGGCCGAGCCGTAGCGTTCGAGAAGGGAGTCCGGATGCAGCCTTTCCAACTGCCGGAGTTCTATCTGCCCTACCCGGCGCGGCTGAACCCCGGGGTGGACGAAGCACGCGAGCACTCCAGACGCTGGGCCTACGAGATGGGCGTCCTCGGCCCGTCGTCCGTGTGGACCGAGGAGGAGTACGAGGCGCACGACTACGCGCTGCTGTGCGCCTACACCCATCCGGACTCCCCCGGCCCCGTCCTCGACACCGTCACCGACTGGTACGTCTGGGTCTTCTACTTCGACGACCACTTCCTCGAACGGTTCAAACGCACCGGCGACCTGGCCGGCGCCCAGCGCTATCTGGACCGGCTCGCGCTGTTCATGCCGGTCGACGCCGAGGCGCCGGTGCCCGAGCCCGAGCACCCCGTCGAGGCGGGCCTCGCCGACCTGTGGGCGCGCACCGTCCCGGCGATGTCGCGGCGCTGGCGCGAGCGGTTCGCGCTGAACACCGCGGCGCTGCTGGACGAGTCGCTGTGGGAGCTGGTCAACATCAACGCGGGGCGGATCGCCAACCCCATCGAGTACGTCGAGATGCGGCGGCGGGTGGGCGGCGCGCCCTGGTCGTCGGACCTCGTGGAGTACGCGACGGGCTGCGAGGTGCCGGACGAGGTGGCGCGCAGCCGCCCGGTGAACGTGCTGCGCGACACGTTCGCCGACGCGGTGCATCTGCGCAACGA
>JAFACJ010000383.1 GCA_023425615.1 Actinomycetes bacterium | reverse complement strand
CGACGAGCGCCATCATCCGTCCCATCCGCTGCGGTCCGGCGGCGCGCGCCACGACCGCCTGCATGAGCGGCAGCATCATGCCGCCGCCCGCGCCCTGGACGACCCGGGCGGCGATGAGCGCGCCGGCGGAGCCTGCGACACCGCAGAGCACCGAACCCACGGTGAACAGGAGCGCGCACGCGAACCATGCGGTGCGCGCGCCGAACCGGGCCAGCGCCCACGGGGTCGCGGGGATGGCCGTCATCCCCGCGAGCAGATATCCGGTGGCCACCCACTGGAGCGTGGAGATGGGCGAGTGGAACACCTTGATGAAGGTGTCGAAGGCGACGTTGGTCATCGTCGCGTCGAGCTGGGCCATGGTCGCGCTGAGCAGGGAGACACAGCCCAGGAGGAGAAGTCCGCGGTCGATTTCCTGCCTTACTGCGGGTTCTGCCGAGGTCGTGCCGCGTTTTTCTGCCACTTGATATTCTCCCGTGCCTTTCGGTGCGTGGAAACAGGGATCTCCCGGTCAGTCCGCGGGCGGCGTCGCCCGCAGTGAACCGAGGTAGGGGTGCCAGACGTGCTCGGTGTCGTTCTCGACGGCCGTCACGATCTGGCGCATCGCCTCCAGGGCCTTCGGCTCTTCCTCGTCGTAGAAGTCGCCTTGGAGCATCTTCAGCACGTCGATGCGGTAGCGCGGATCCTGGACGAAGGCGGTGAACAGCACGTTCAGCCGGTAGTAGATCGAGATGAATTCGTACCAGTGCTTCACGGCACGGCGGATCTTCTTCTCGAACTCCGAAAAGCGCTTCTTGTCGAAATCACCGGCGGCGTGCGCCGCGATGATGTCCTTGGCGGCCAGGCGCGCGCTGTTGAGCGCGACGCTGACACCGCTGGAGAAGATCGGATCGACGAACCGCGCCGCGTCCCCGATCAGGACGTACCGGTCACCGCAGATCTCCTTCATGGAGTAGCTGTAGTCGCCCTCGGTCTTGAACGGCCTGATCCGCTCGGCCTGCTTGAGGGCGTCGTGGAGGTCGGGCCGGCTGGCCACGTAGTCCCAGAAGAACTTCTCGCGGTCGCCCGAGGTCGCCTTGAACCGCTCCTTCTGGGTGACGACGCCGACGCTGGTGATGGTGTCGGTGATCGGGATCTGCCAGACCCAGGTGCCCTCGATGGGGAGGAAGTGCACGTAGATGTACTCGGTCTTCTCCGGCTCGACCGCGAGGGAGGAGCGGTCGAGCCCCTCGAACCAGGAGTGGATGGCGTACTGGTCGAAGACCGGGTCGGGCACCTTCACCTTGAACTGGCGGCCGAGGACGGTATGGCGTCCGGAGGCGTCGACGACCATCCGGGTGGTGAAACCGACCTCGCGCGGTCCGAAGCGGACGTTCACCGTGACGAGGTCGGGATCGGCGTCGAAGTCGGCGCCGAGCACCCGGGCGCCGGTGAACACCCGGGCGCCCAGTTCCTCGGCGTGCTTGAGCAGGAGGAGATCGAACTTCCCCCGGTCGACGTGGTAGGTGTAGTCGCGGTCCACGCCCGGCTGGTCCCGCTCCACGAACTGGACCTCGGCGCTCCAGTCGTGATCGAGGCCGGAGAAGCCGTTGAGCGGCACGTGGCGCGACTCGGCGGACGTCCAGGCGGCGCCGTACTTGCGCGGGAACCCGGCGTCGTCGACCTTCTGCATGGCCCCGATCTCCACCAGGACCGGTGTCGTCGCCGGGACGAGCGATTCGCCGATGTGGGGCCTGGGGAAGGTCTCGCTCTCGAAGACCGCGACGGACAGCCCCGCGAGGGCGAGGTAGGAGGCGGCAGTGGAACCGGCGGGTCCGCCGCCGATGACGGCGACATCGAAGTCTGGTTTCATTCGTTCACTGTCCCCTCTGGCACTTAAGCGCCTCTAACACGCGTTGGAGCCCGCACGTGAGGCACGCGGCGGACGCGGCGACCCGACCGGCTAACACGACGGTGAGCAGGATCGCGACGGAGGCCGAGGACTCCGGGCACCTCCCGAGGGGAGCACCGGCCAGGCCGAGGAGGAGCGGGACGCCCGTCGCCGGGGCCGTCAGCATCGCCGCCGCGCCGAGGGCCGAACGCAGCAGGAAGCCGAGCGACACGCCGAGCACGCCGGCCAGGGCGTGGCACAGCGAGACGCAGCCGACGGCGTAGGCGACCGACGGGCCGGTGAGCGTGACGCTCCCGGCGTCCGTCGCGGCGAGGACCGCCTGCCCGCCCGCGAGGGACCCGGCGGCCACGACCAGGCCGACGGCCAGCGAGGCGGGGACCATCACGAGCGCCTTGGCGAACAGGACGCGGGAGCGGCGGGGTACCGCCACGAAGCTGCTGTGCAGGGTCCCGGAGGAGTACTCCGCCGCCGCCATGAGCGCGCCGAGCGAGCAGATCACGATCTGCCCGACCGCGGCGCCGCCGGTCATGCCGGCCAGCAGCGGCCCGAAGTCCCCGCAGCCGCCGTCCGCCTCCGCCCGCGGGGCGGCGGAGCCGGCCCAGGTGAGCAGGGCGGCGACGCCCACGCCCAGGGCCGCCGCCCCGGCCAGGGCGGGGGAGGAGGAGCCCGATGTCCAGAACTTCGTCCACTCGCCGGCCAGCGCGTGCCTGAAACGGGCGCGTTCGCCCGTCCCGCCGCCCATCATGCCGCCCCTTCGATGACGCCGTACTCGACGCAGTCGCCGGTGAGTTCCATGAAGACCTGCTCCAGTGATCTCGGCAGGGGCGTCAGCTCCGACACCACCACGCCGTCCTC
>JAFACJ010000368.1 GCA_023425615.1 Actinomycetes bacterium | reverse complement strand
GCCATGTCCGCCGCGCCCTGGTCCTCGACGGCCTCCTCGGCAGCTCCCGCGAGCTGACCCGGGAGGCGGGCGCCCTCATCCGCGCCAAGGGCACGGCACCGCGGCTCATCCATCTGTGACCCGTGGTGAAGAACAAGGCCAGGCTGCTCGCAGCCTGGCCTTCTTCCTTCTCCGGCGCCGCTACTTGAGCTTGGCCTTCATCTCGTCGAGCTTGACGAGGATGGGGTAGCCGCTGACGCTCAACGCGTTGCCGTGACCGGTCTGGTGGATGTCGAACACCGACTGGATCGCGGCGTAGAAGCCCTGCACGTCCTGGGTCTGGTTGACGGCCCGCTTGGCCTGCCGCAGCCCGAAGGAGGGCATCTCGGCGATCTGGGCCGCCAGCCCGCGGGTCTCGGCGTCCAGCTCCGCGCGCGGCACCACGCGGTTGACCATGCCGACCTTCTCGGCCTCCTCCGCGGTCAGGGGACGGCCGGTGAACAGGATCTCCTTGGCCTTGCGGGGACCCAGCTCCCAGGTGTGGCCGTGGTACTCCACACCGCCGATGCCCATCGTCACCACCGGGTCGGAGAACAAGGCCTCCTCCGAGGCCACGATCAGGTCGCACGGCCAGCACAGCAGCAGGCCGCCCGCGATGCAGCGGCCCTGGACCGCCGCGATGGTCGGCTTCGGCACGTTGCGCCAGCGCAGCGAGTACTCCAGGTAGCGGCGCGCCTCGACGCTGTAGACCCACTCCAGGGTGATCTTCTCGGGCGCCGGGCCGCCGCCCTTCAGGTCGTGGCCCGCGGAGAAGTGCTTGCCCTCGGCCCGCAGCACGACGACCGCGGCCTCCTCGTCCTGCGCCGCCCTCGTCCAGGCGGCGTCCAGTTCGTCGAGGAACTGCGCGTTCTGGGCGTTGGCGGCCTCGGGCCGGTTGAGGGTGATGGTCGCGATCTTGTCCTTGACCTCGTAGAGGATGTACGGCATGGGGGGCTCCTCAGCCTCGGGGAAGACCGAGCACGCGCTCGGCGATGACCGTGCGCTGGATCTCGGAGGTGCCTCCGGCGATGGTGCCGCCGAAACTCCGCGCGTAGCGCTCGAACCAGCTCGTGTTGAGCATGTCCAGGTTCAGATGGGTGGGGGTGCCCGTGGTCCCGGGATACAGGCCGCCGACCCCCTGCGCGCTCAGGATCCGCTCCGCCGCCTTCTGCGTCGCCTCGGAGCCGAACAGCTTCAGCACCGACAGCGCCGCCACGTCCACCTCGCCGCGGTTGGCGCGGGCCAGCGCCGCCGAGCCCATGAGCCGCAGGGCGTGTGCGTCCATGACGAGGGTGGCGTACCAGTCGCGGTCGAGCGGGGTCCGCGGGTCGAAGTCGTCGATCTGCTCCTCGAGGCGCTCGGCGAAGTGCAGCCACAGCATGGTGCGCTCATGGCCGAGGGAGCCGTTGGCCACCAGCCAGCCCTGGTTCAGCGCGCCGACGAGGTTCTCCTTGGGGACCCTGGCGTCGTCGAAGAAGACCTCGTTGAAGTCCAGTTCCTCGGGCGAGGCGATCGAGCCGAAGGGACGCCTGGTCACCCCTGGCGTGTCCGTGGGGATGATCAGCACGCTGATGCCCTTGTGCTTGGGCGCCTCGGGATCGGTGCGCACGAAGGCGAGCAGGAAGTCGGCGTCGTGCGCGCCCGACGTCCAGATCTTCTGCCCGTTGACCACGAAGTGGTCGCCGTCCAGCACCGCGCGGGTGCGCAGCGACGCCAGGTCCGAGCCGGCGCCCGGCTCGCTCATGCCCAGCGCCGCGGTCATCTCCGCGCGCAGGACGGGCACGGCCCAGCGGCGCTTCTGCTCCTCGGTGCCGAAGGACAGCAGCGAGGCGGCGATGATGCCGAGTCCCTGCGGGTTGAAGCTGTGGTAGATCTTGCGCCGCGAGAGCTCCTCCAGATGGACGTACTGCTGGAGCAGCGTGGCGTTGCGTCCGCCGAACTCCGGCGTGTTGCCCGGCAGCAGCCAGCCCTCGTCGAACAGCAGCCGCTGCCAGCGCCGCGCCCACTCCGGGACGTGCGCGCTGGAGCGCGGCCGCTCGGCGGCCTCGGCCTCCGAGGGCGCGTGCGCGGCGAGGAAGGCCGCGAACTCCTCGCGGAACGCCTCGACTTCGGGATCAAAGGTGAGCCGCATCGTATTCCTCCACGATCAGTGCCCGGTGTTCGGCGGCGGTGCCGAGCAGCAGCTCGCCGGTCTTGGCGCGCTTGAGCGCGAACTGGAGATCGTTCTCCCAGGTGTAGCCCATCGCCCCGAAGAGCTGGTAGCCGTGGCAGAACACCAGGGACTGGCACTCCCCCGCCGCGGCCTTGGCCATCGAGGCGGCGAGCGCGCGGCGCGGATCGTCGGCCGCGATCGTCAGCGCGCCGAAGTAGGCGAGCGCGCGTGCCCGTTCGATCGCCACGTGCATGTCGGCGGCCTTGTGCTTGACCGCCTGGAACGAGCCGATGGGAGCGCCGAACTGGTGGCGGGTGCGCACGTGCTCCAGGACCATGTCCAGGACGCGCTGGCAGGCGCCGACCGTCGTCAGCGCGAGCCCGGTGAGCGCGACATGGCGTGCCTTGGCCGGATCGGTCTCGCTCAGGTCGTCGGCGGTGACGCGGACGTCGTCGAACGAGACCTCCGCGACGTGCAGGACCGGGTCGAAGACCGGCGTGAGGACGGCGGTCGCCCGCGCGGCCGGTACCGCGAAGACGCCCTCGCCGGTGACGACGGCGAACCAGTCGGCGCGGTCGCCGTCGAGGACGTGGCGGGCCGTGCCGCTCAGCAGCCAGCCGTCGCCGTCGCGGCGGGCGGTGACGCCCTCGAACACCGCGGTACCCGACTCGCCGCGCCCCGCCGTCTTGGCGAAGAACGGCACGAACTGCGTCATCGTCGCCAGGAAGGGCGTCGGGTCGGTGGCCCTGCCCAGCTCCTCCAGCACGATCGCCAGCTCCACCGCCTCCGCCGGGTCGGTCAGCTCGGTCCAGCCGTGCCGGGTGTAGGCGGCCCAGAGCGGCCCCGGATCGGCGCCCTGATCGACGATCCCGCGGACCAGGGACGGGGGGCACTCCTTGGCCACCGCGTCGCGGACCGTCGACTGCCACAGCCGCTGGTCCTCATCGAACTCAAAGATCATGTGTTTCCTGTCCTTTCCCGCGGCGCAGGCGATCCTTCATCACCTTGCCCGCGGCGTTGAGCGGCAGTTCCGCCAGGAACTCGACGGTCCGCGGCACCTTGTAGCCGGCCATCCGCTCCCGGCTCCAGGCGATGAGCTCGGCCGCCTCCACCGGGCCGCGCCGCACCACGAACGCCTTGCCGACCTGCCCGAGCCGCTCGTCCGGCACCCCGACCACCGCGGCCTGCGCGACGGACGGGTGCCTCATCAGCTGTCCATCGATCTCGGCGGGGTAGGCGTTGAACCCGCCCACCACGAACATGTCCTTCTTGCGGCCGACGATCCGCAGGCGCCCCCGTCCGTCCAGCTCCCCGAGGTCGCCGGTGCGCAGCCAGCCGTCCGCGTCGACGGCCTCGGCCGTGGCGGCCGGGTCGTCGAGGTAGCCGCACATGACGGAGTAGCCGCGGACGAGGACCTCCCCGTCGGCGGCGACGCTCACCTCCATGCCCTCGCACGGCACGCCGACCGTGGTGGCGATGTCCTCGAAGGTGTCGCCGGGGCGTGAGGAGGTGACGGTCCCCGCCTCGGTCAGCCCGTACGCCGTCATGATCGAGGCGAAGGGCAGTTCGGTGCGCACCCTGCGGATCAGCTCGACGGGGATGTCGGCGGCGCCGGTCGCGGCGACGCGCAGCGACGACACGTCGCGCCCCGCCCTGCGGGTCCGGTCGCCCGGCGCCGACAGCAGCGCGTGGTAGACCGTGGGCGGCCCCGGCAGCACCGTCACCTTCTCGCGTTCCACCAGGTCCAGGACCCGTTCCAGGTCGAAGACCGGCACCGGGATGATCGTGGCGCCCTTGAGCAGCGCCGCGACGCACCCGGCCTTGTACCCGAACGTGTGGAAGAAGGGGCTGACGACGAGGTACCTGTCGCCCTCCCGCAGCCCCGCCGCGTCGCCCCAGCCCGAGTACTTCCGCAGGCACTGGAGGTGGTTCATCATGACGCCCTTGGGGCGCCCCGTCGTCCCGGAGGTGAAGACGACGTCCGCCACGTCCTCCCCGCGCACCGGGCGCAGGTAGGGCGTGCCGCTCTCCAGGAAGCCCGACTCCAGGTCGATCACCGGGACGCCGGGCGCCGTGTACTCGCGGCCGAGGAAGCCCTGCCGCACGAGCATCGCCTTGGCGCCGCTCCGCCGGACGACGTCGGCGATCTCCTCCTCCCGGAACCGGGTGCTGACCGGCACCAGGACCCCGCCGGCCGCCAGCAGCCCGAAGGCGGCGACGATCCACGCGACGGAGTTCGGCGCGCAGATCGCCACCCGGTCCCCCTTGCCGATCCCCGCCGACGCGAACGCGCCGGCGGCGATCTCGACACGGGCCGCCAGCTCGCCGAAGTCGAGCCGGACGGGCCCGTCGACGACCCCGTCGGCGTGACCCAAGCCGGCGGCG
>JAFACJ010000237.1 GCA_023425615.1 Actinomycetes bacterium | reverse complement strand
TCTTCTCCAGGAGGTGCTCGATGGGCTCCGCGCTCGCCTCTGACGGGCTGTACGTCGGCGCGTCGGTGCAGACCGCCGTGAAGATCCTGGTCGTCGGGCACTTCGCCGTCGGCAAGACGACCTTCGTCGGCACGCTGTCGGAGATCCGTCCGCTGCGCACCGAGGAGCACATGACGAAGGCCGGGGAACTCGTCGACGACCTGGCGGGGATCGAGGACAAGACCACGACGACGGTGGCGATGGACTTCGGCCGCCTGACGCTGAACGACCACCTCGTCCTCTACCTCTTCGGCGCCCCCGGGCAGCGGCGCTTCACACAGCTGTGGAACGACCTCGCCCTGGGCGCGCTGGGCGCGCTCGTGCTGGTGGACACCAACCGCCTGGAGATGTCCTTCGACGTGGTGAACCTGCTCGAACAGCGCGGCCTTCCGTACGCCGTGGCCGTCAACCAGTTCGACGGGGCGCCGACCTACCCGCTGGAGGAGATCCGCGAGGCGCTCGACCTGCTTCCCGGGACGCCGCTGGTCTCCTGCGACGCCCGGGACCACGAGTCGTCCGTCCGCGCCCTCATCGCGCTGGTCGGCCATCTGATCTCCCTCGAACAGGAACCCGCATGAGCACCGAGAGGAACCAGGAGCGCGTCAAGCTGTACGACGCGCAGTTCGCCGCCGACCCGGGCGGCGTCTATGAGACGCTGCGCGCCAGGTACGGCGACTACGCGCCGGCCGAACTGGCTCCCGGCGTGCCCGTGACGGTCGTGCTGGGCTACGACGCGGCGCTGGAGGTGCTGCGCGACCCCATCACGTTCCCCAAGAACCCGCAGCGCTGGCAGAAGAACATGCCCGTGGACTGCCCGGTCATGCCGGCCATGGGGTACCGGCCCGCCATCCTGTACACCGACGGCGGCGAGCACTCCCGCTTCCGCAAGACGGTCACCGACACCCTCGACCGGATCGACGCCATCGCCCTGCGCGAGTACGTGGAGCAGAGCGCGGACGCCCTCATCGACCGGTTCACCGCCGACGGCGAGGCCGACCTGTGCGCCCAGTACAGCGGCCAGCTCCCGCTGCTGGTGTTCAGCCGGCTCTTCGGCTGCCCGCCCGACATCGGCGACCGGCTCGTCCGCGGCCTGATCGGGGTGGCCGAGCTGGTCGACGCCGAGAACGCCGGCGCGATGTTCACCCAGGCCGCGCGCGACCTCATCGCGTTCAAGCGGGCGCATCCCGGCGCGGACGTCACCTCGTGGATGATCGCGCACCCGGCGCGGCTCACCGACGAGGAGGTGGCGGACCAGATCGCGCTGCTCATGGCCACGGGCACCGAGCCGGTGCACAACCTCGTCGCCAACGCGCTGCGGCTGCTGCTGTCGGACGAGCGGTTCGGCGGCGACCTCTCCGGCGGCAGCATGCCGGTGGAGGACGCGCTGGACGAGGTGCTGTGGACCGACCCGCCGATCGCGAACTTCGGGTTCACCTACCCCGAGCGCGACGTGGAGCGCGACGGCTACGTCATGCCCGCCGACCAGCCGGTGGCCATCGCCTACAAGGCCGTCAACACCGATCCGGCCAAGCAGGCGGGGCAGCGGGCGGGCAACCGCGCGCACCTGGCCTTCAGCGCCGGACCGCACACCTGCCCGGCCAAGGGACCTGCCCGTGTCATCTCCTCGATCGCGATCGAGAAGCTCCTCGACCGGCTGCCCGACCTCGACCTCGCCGTCGCGGTGCACCGGCTCCAGTGGAGGCCCGGGCCCTTCCACCGGTCGCTGGCCGCGCTGCCCGTGCGGTTCACGCCCGTGCCGGTCCTGGTGGCCACGCCCGAGCCCGACCTGCGGCCGGTCCAGCGCCCGGTCACGGCATCCGCCACGTCGGCGGCCACCGACGTGGAAGAGGGCCATTCCTCCTTCTGGGCGCGTCTGGCGTCCTGGTGGAACGGCTGAACCGCCCCTACCGACCGAGCCCGCTCGCCTTCGAAGGGGATGGATTTGAGCGTTGAGGATCACGGGGGACGCGTCCCCATCTACGACGCGGCGTTCGCGGCCGACCCGGCGGGAGCCTACGAGAGGCTGCGCGCCAGGTACGGCAACTACGCGCCCGCCGAACTGGCCCCCGGCGTGCCCGTGACGCTCGTGCTGGGCTACGACGCGGCGCTGGAGGTGCTGCGCGACCCCGCGACCTTCCCCAAGGACCCGCGGCGCTGGGAGAAGACCGTGCCTCCGGACTGCCCGGTCCTGCCCGTCATCGGGTACCGGCCCGGCATCCTCTACACCGACAGCGGCGAGCATCCCCGCTTCCGCAGGTCGGTCACCGACGCGCTCGACCGGATCGACGCCATCGTGCTGCGCGAGTACGTGGAGCAGAGCGCCGACCTGCTCATCGACGGGTTCGCCGCCGACGGCGAGGCCGACCTGTGCGCCCAGTACACCAGGCGGCTCCCGCTGCTGGTGTTCAGCCGGCTCTTCGGCTGCCCGCCCGACATCGGCGACCGGCTCGTCCGCGGCATGATCGGGATATCCGAGCTGGTCGACCCCGAGGTCACCGGCGCGATGTTCACCCAGGCGGCACGCGACCTGGTCGCGCTCAAGCGGGCACGGCCCGAGTCGGACATCACCTCCTGGATGATCGCGCACCCGGCGGGGCTCACCGACGAGGAGACCGCCGACCAGATCAGCGTGATCATGGCCATGGGCGCGGAGCCGGTGCACAACCTCATCGCCAACACGCTGCGGCTGCTGCTGTCGGACGAGCGGTTCGCCGGCGACCTGGGGGGCGGCAGCATGCCGATCGAGGACGCCCTGGACGAGGTGCTGTGGACCGACCCGCCGATCTCGAACTTCGGGTTCACCTACCCCACGTACGACGTGGAGCGCGAAGGGTATGTGATGCCCGCGGACCAGCCGGTGGCCATCGCCTACCAGGCCGCCAACACCGACCCGTCCAAACACGTCGGGCAGCGCGCCGGCAACCGCGCGCACCTGGCCTTCAGCGCGGGCCCGCACACCTGTCCCGGCAAGGGCCCGACCCGCGTCATCGCGTCGATAGCGATAGAGAAGCTCCTGGACCGGCTCCCGGACACCCTCTTGGCCGTCTCCGCGGAGAAGCTCAAGTGGCGTCCGACACCCTTCAACCGGGCGCTGGCGTCCCTGCCGGTGCGGTTCGCGCCGATGCCCGTGCTGGTGCCGACACCGGAGCCCGACCTGCGGTCGGTCCCCCACCCGGCCCCGGCCCCGGCCCCGCCGGCCGCCGCCCGCGCGGGGCCGCGCCCCGTCTCCTTCTGGACGCGCCTGACGTCCTGGTGGAACGGCTGAACGTCCCCTACCGACCGTCTGCTCGCCTTTGAAAGGGATGGACTTGAGCGTTGAGGATCACGGGGGACGCGTCCCCATCTACGACGCGGCGTTCGCGGCCGACCCGGCGGGCGTCTATGAGACGCTGCGCGCCAGGTACGGCAACTACGCGCCCGCCGAACTGGCTCCCGGCGTGCCCGTGACGGTCGTGCTGGGCTACGACGCGGCGCTGGGAGTGCTGCGCGACCCGGCCACCTTCCCGCGGGACCCGCGGGGCTGGGAGAAGACCAGGCCGGCGGACTGCCCGATGCGGCCGGTCATCGGGTACCGGCCCGGCATGCAGTGCAGCGACGGCGGCGAGCACGCGCGGTTCCGCAAGGCGACCACCGGCGCCCTCGACCGGATCGACGCCGCCGCGCTGCGCCGGCACGTGGAGCAGAGCGCCGACCTGCTCATCGACCGGTTCGCCGCCGACGGCGAGGCCGACCTGTACGCCCGGTACGCCGGGCAGCTCCCGCTCCTGGTGCTCAGCAGGCTCTTCGGCTGCCCGCCCGACCTCTCCGACCGGCTCGTCCGCGGCATCACCGACATCACCGAGCTGGTGGACCTGGAGAACGCCATGGCGATGGTCATGCAGGCGACGCTCGACCTGATCGCGCTCAAACGTGCGCAGCCCGGCTCGGACATCGTCTCCTGGATGATCGAGGACCCGGCGGGGCTCACCGACGAGGAACTGCTCGACCAGATCGGCCTGTTCATGGCCATGGGCTCGGGGCCGGTGCAGAACCTCGTCGCCAACACGCTGCGGCTGCTGCTGTCGGACGAGCGGTTCGCAGGCGACCTCTCCAGCGGCAGCATGCCGATCGAGGACGCCCTGGACGAGGTGCTGTGGACCGACCCGCCCGTCGCCAACTACGGGTTCACCTATCCCACGTACGACGTGGAGCGCGAAGGGTATGTGATGCCCGCCGACCAGCCGGTGGTCATCGCCTACAAGGCCGCCAACACCGACCCGTCCAAGCGCGTCGACCGGCGGACGGGCAACCGCGCCCATCTGGCCTTCAGCGCCGGACCGCACACCTGCCCGGCCAAGGGCCCCGCCCGTGTCATCTCCTCGATCGCGATCGAGAAGCTCCTCGACCGGCTGCCCGACCTCGACCTCGCCGTCCCCGTGAACGAGCTCCAGTGGCGGCCCGGCTCCTTCAACCGGGCGCTGACCGCGCTGCCCGTGCGGTTCACGCCCGTCCCCGTCACCGTCCCGGCGTCCGCTCCACGGCCCGAGCCGCCGCGTGCCTCGCCCCCGGCGGCGACCGCACCGCCGAACGTCGCGGCCCCCGGGAGGCGTTCCCTCTGGGGCCGACTGGCGGCATGGTGGAGAGCTTGAACGAGGAGAACACGAGCGCCGGTCCCACTCGCGCTCCCGCGAACCTTCCCCTCCCACCCCACCCGCCACCGGCCGCCCCCGCGGGAACGCGCACTTCCGTCGTTTCCCGGGTGGCGGCCCGGTGGCGGGCCTGACGGGGGCGCCTACGCCTCCGTCAGATGAGGGCCCGGGTCACGTCCCGGTCCGCTCCACCGGGATCCACAGCTGGGAGTCGGCGTGGGCGCCGTCCTCCGACAAGACCGTCTGGAGCATCTCCGGGCCGGGGCGGCTCCGGTAGGGGTTCGAGGGGAACCACTGCGTGAACACGTCGCGCCACAGGTACTGGACGGACAGCGGGAACTCGCCGGAGTTCTCGAAGACCGCCCACGTGCCGGCCGGGACGGCGAGGGAGTCCAGGTCCTCGGGCACGTCGGCGCCGGTGACCACCGCGTAGTAGTAGTCGGCCTCCGAGCCCTCCTCCCTGCCGTCGCCGAGGACGACGCTGGTGTTGACCGGGCCGCGCGGCTCCTGGTCGGAAAGCTCCTCGATACGCCGCTTGGTCTCGGCCGGGATGGCGCGGAGGAACTCCACGATCGCCGGGTTGAGCCCTTCGTGCACGATGGAGACGCGCGCCTTCTTGCCGACGAGCCGGAACCCGTCCTTGTCGACGATGCGGTAGCGCATGGTGCCACTCCCTTCGATGGTGAGGCGGAAGGACATCCGGGGCTGGGAGTTCAGCGCCGCGCCGTCACGCCGCGCCTCGCCGGGGCCGACCCCGTGGAAGGCGCGGAACGCCCGCGCGAACGCCTCACCGGAGCCGTAGCCGTAGCGCACAGCGATCTCCAGCAGCGTCGGCTCCCCGGCGAGCACCTGGGCGCCCGCCACGGTGAGCCGCCTGCGCCGCACGTACTCCGACAGCGGCATCCCGGCCAGCGCGGAGAACAGCCGCCGGAAGTGGTACTCCGACGTGGCGGCGATCCGCGCGAGCTCGCCGACCTCGATCTCGCGGTCGAGGTCGCGCTCGATGCGCTCCATCGCCTGGTTCAGCCGCTCCAGCATCCCGGACTCCTTCCTCTGACCCCACTCACGGTAGGAACGGGGCGCCCTCCCGCACCCGACATCCCGTGCCCGGTCCGGTCAGGTGCCCGGACCCTCCGCCAGGACGGCGAACAGCCGGTCGTGGTCGAGCCCGGTGGTGATGAACGTACGGGTGCCGCGGGCGGGCCGCGCCGCCCAGCCCCCCGGCTCGCGGGTGATCTCCGCCTCGGCCCACACCGCGATGGACGGGTCGATCGCGGCGCACGCGGCGGTCGGGTCGTGCAGCAGCTTGCCGCCGGGGCGGCGGCGCAGATAGAGGTCCATGCCCAGGAAGATCAGGGCGAGCCCCGGCGTGCGGTCCCGGTGCGGCTCCAGGCGTTCGTGGAAAGCGCGGTCATAGCGCACCCCGTGCGTGACGTTCTTGGAGACGAGTTCCCGCCGGACGATCGGCGCGGAGTCCGCCAGCGCCATCAGCGCCGCCTGAGGCGTGCCGTTGAAGTTGAAGGTGGGACAGGCCGTCAGCCCGTCGAACTTCGTCAGCCGCCGCTCCGGCGGGACCAGCGGGTCACCCGCGAAGCCGCCCTGCGCCACCCACCGCTCCAGCCGCACCGGCCGCCCGCTCTCCAGCAGCAGCCGCAGGTTCCGCAGCGGGCCCCCGGTCAGCAGCACGGCCTCGGGCGCCTGCGCGAGCACCGGGAGCAGGACGTCGGCGACGTCGCCGTCCGGCGGGGAGGGCGCCCATCCGCCGAGCCAGCGCCGGTGGAACGCCGACACGTGCTCCCTGCCGGTGCCCGGATCGCGCGCACCCACCGGGACGTCACCGCGTCCCAGCAGCTCCAGCACATGCCGCACCAGACCCACTTGGCCGGACGAGCCGGGCGTCACCGTCACCGCCCGCAGCCGCACCCGCGGATGGCAGGCCACCAGGCACAGCGTCAGGACATCGTCGGGATCCTGGGTCTCCAGATCGAAGCACAGATCGAGCATCGTCGCCCCCTCGTCTCCTCGTCGCGTGGCGGGGGACGGGCAGCACGACCCTAGGGACCGGCCTCCCCGCGCGCAACGGGTTAACGCCGCGCGCGGGGAGGG
>JAFACJ010000161.1 GCA_023425615.1 Actinomycetes bacterium | reverse complement strand
GCAGGGAGGCGGTGGCGCTCGGGGGGGGGGCCGAGGTGCTCGCGGGACGGGCGTGCTTGCGGACCGGGGGCTTGCCGGCGGCGTCCTCGACCATCTTCTCCAGCGGGCCCGCCTCGTTCTCGGCGCGCAGCAGGGCGCTGAGGGTGTGGTTGATCTCGGTGAGCCGCTGCAGCGCGTTGGAGTGGTTCTTGGTGACGTGCTCCAGGCGTTCCGTGGCGTCCTCGTTGATGACGGTGGCGCGGCGCTCGGCCTGGGTGAAGGTGCGCTCGGCCTCCAGGCGGGCGCTCGTCACGGTCTGCTCGGCCTCGTGCTTGGCGGCCGTCAGCACCTTCTCCGACTCGTTCTTCGAGGCGTTCAGCACCTGGGCCGCCTTGTCCTGCGCGGCGGCCACGTCACGCTCGGCCTGGCCGCGGGCGTCGTCGATGATGCGCCGCGACTCGCGCTCGGCGTCGTCGCGGATCTGCTGCCCGGTGCGCTCGGCCTCGGCGACCTTCTCCCGCGCCTCGTCCTCGGCCAGGTTGATGATCTGGCGGAGCCGGTCGCTGAGGTCGTCCCCGGTGGGCTTGCGCGCCTCGCGCACCTCGGCCATCTCCCGGCGGGTGCGCTCCACGTCGTCCAGGGCCCGCTGCAGCCTCGCCTCCAGGTCCCGGATCTGGTTCTGGTAACGGATGATCATTTCGTCGACCTGGCGGCGGTTGTAGCCGCGCATCACGATCTCGAACTGCTCGTCTTTGAGGAGGTTGGGGAGGATCTCTGCTTCGCTGCTCATGGTGCCTAAGGGGTCGGCCCCGTGACCGGGGGGCTGCTGATGGTTCGGGAGGGGCTGGGGTGGACCCCTATGAGTGAGAGACGTCAGACCCGACTTTGGTCCGGCCCGGCACGTTCGCGCAACCGGAACGACGGTTCTGGCGGGAATCCGACGAGCGATCCCCGGGCCCGGGACGGACGTCTTCACTCCAACGAGACACAATACGGTCATGACGTTCTTGGGCGCACTCGGCGCATACCAGCCTGACATCCACCCGACCGCCTGGATCGCCCCCGGCGCCGTGGTGGTCGGAAAGGTCACCCTCGGCCGCGACTCCAGCGTGTGGTACGGCTCGGTGCTGCGTGCCGACGAGGAGGAGGTGATCGTCGGAGCCGAGTGCAACATCCAGGACCTGTCCTGCCTGCACTCCGACCCGGGCGTCCCGGCCGTCCTGGAGGACCGCGTCTCCCTGGGGCACAAGGCGATGGTCCACGGCGCGCACATCGAGACCGGCGCCCTGATCGGGATCGGCGCGATCGTGCTGAACGGCGCGAGGATCGGGGCGCGGACCCTGGTCGCGGCCGGCGCGCTGGTCACCCCCGGCAAGAAGTTCCCCTCCGGGGTCCTGGTCGCGGGGATGCCGGGCAAGGTGGTGCGGGAGCTGACCGACGACGACTTCCTCGTGGTCGACCACACCTCTCCCGCGTATGTGCAGAAGGCGCGGCAGCACCGCGAGGCCGAATGGAGATGACCGCGGGGCACGGCTCGTGGACAACAGCCTGACCATTGAACAACCCGGTCAATTACCATGTCCGCGTGGAATGGAGACCGGGTGGTTCGCGGCAGGAAGACCTCTTCAGCGCCGCGGAGCGGGAGATCAGGGCGGTGGTCTCCGCGGGATGGTGGCCCACCGCGCGGGCCGAGCAGCGCGAACACGCCGTCGCGGGCCAGGTCATCGAGCTGCCCGACGCCACCCAGTGGCTGTTCGGCGCCTGGGCGCGCTGGTACCGCAAGCACCCGGGCGACTCGCAGTGGTACCTGTGCCCGCCTCCGCACGCGACCGCGGTACGGCGGTCGGGCAAGACGGGCGGGCAGGCCACCGGCGCGCTGCCCCCGCACGTCATCCCGCTGGGCCCGGACTTCACGGCCACCGCTCCCGCACCGCTGCCGTTCTTCGGCGCCGACCTCTCGGGCCTGACGTCGCGGATCCGCGCCACCCTGGAGTCGGCTGCCACCCTGCCCGCGGCCGACTTCCCCAAGCCCGCCGAGAACGTGCCGCGCTGGCTCGCCGACTTCTCGCCCGAGGCGCCGTGCACCGTCGCCGCCTGCTGGGGCGTCCTGCTCTGGTGCGCCGCCGCGCCCGTCTTCGACGCCCGGCAGGACGCCCAGCTCCTCGCCCTGTGGGAGCCCTACCGCACGACACCGCTGCCCCGCATCGAGGGCCCGCGCTGGCTCACCCCGCCGACGCTGGAGGACCTCGTCTCCCTGTACGCCGAGCGGCTGCGCGCGCACAACGTCCAGTCGGCGGTCGTGCTGCTGCGCACGATGTGGGCGACGGCCTCGGCGCTGCGCGACGAGCCGCGGTTCACCGCACGCGCCGACGCGCTGCTGTCGATCCTCAACGTCACGCTGTCGGACCCGCAGCTGGACTACGGCGCGCTGCCGCACGGCGACGCCGCCGTCGCCCAGCTGTGGATCACCCGCTGCCCGCCGCACCTCAGCCCCGCGCTGCGCGCCGAGAGCTCACCGGGTGACGGCTTCCGGCATCTGTTCTACGACCTGGCGGGATGCCTGGTGAAGGCGGCGGGCGAGCCGGGCGACCCCGCGTTCGTCGAGCCGCGGCTGATCGCCGCCTCGCTGCTCGCCGCCGACCTGGCGATCGTCAGGCAGGACGTGAC
>JAFACJ010000157.1 GCA_023425615.1 Actinomycetes bacterium | reverse complement strand
TGCCGCCGTCGTTGAAGAGGGAGACGACGAGGTTGACCACCATCAGGCCCATGAGGGCGATACCGGCCGCCACCACGAAGCGGGTGAACTTCGGCGTCACCCGGATGATGCGCAGCGAGTAGACGGCCAGCATCGCGCCGAACGCCAGGGCGGTGCCGATGACCGCCTGGAACACGATGCCGTTGTAGAAGTTGTTGTAGAAGTGGCTGAGGGTGCCGACCGCGACGCCGTAGAAGGCGGCGTAGGCCAGGGTGAGCGGGGCGCTCGCCTTACCCGAGAAGCTCAGGTAGAGGCTGATGCCGAAGCCCACCAGCGCGGCGGCCAGCGCGACGCCCAGGCCCAGGTTCAGCACCCAGGCGACGGCGCCGGTCAGCGTCAGAGTGCCCAGGCTGAGGAAGCCCTTGACGACGACGTCGTCGACGGTCATCGTCCGCTCGGCCGGCGGGGCGTACGCCGGCTGGTTGTACATGTCTTGGAGCTGCTGCGGAGTGGGGGTGTACTCCCGTCTCGCCTGCTCACCCATGTGGCGGAACGCTGGGTTCCTGCTCTCCATCATCTCCTCCAGCACCTGAGAAACGTCACACCGTTGAGACGGTCAGTCCCTGGAAATCGTTCCGCGCCCAGGTGTCGGATCCATCTCAGCGCAGCACCGCGTCCAGTTCGTACAGTCCGATTCTGCCCGTCTCGGCGGCCAGAGCGGTAGTGGCCAGGTGCAGCAGCCAGATCCGTGCCCTGCCGTCGGCCGGCGGGGTGCGCTGGAGGGAGGTCGCCCACGCGCGGAGGGTGCGGGCGTAGTCCTCGCGCCGCGCGGTCGCCTGCCGCACTTCCAGGCCCGCCGCGTCCAGCGTCTCGACGAACGCGCCGAGGGCCGGCAGTTCGTCGTCGGGCCCGAAGACGTAGTCGCTGGTGAAGGGGCGCTGGACGACGTCGCGGCGGTGGACCGGCTGGCGGACCACGAGCCGGCCACCGGGCCGCAGCAGCGCCGCCACCCG
Organism: Actinomycetes bacterium; assembly: GCA_023425615.1. GTDB lineage: Bacteria > Actinomycetota > Actinomycetes > Streptosporangiales > Streptosporangiaceae > Actinocorallia. The sequence continues at coordinate 1,738 of JAFACJ010000157.1, read as the reverse complement.
GTTCACCACCCGGTGCAGCGGCAGGACACCCGCGAGCGCGACGACCAGGTCGTAGGTCCCCTCCTCCTGCGGGCCCGGCTCGGCGGGCAGGACCCGCACCCCCGGGGGAGGCGCCACGTCGAACGCGGTGACGGCGGTCATGGACGCCCCGTACTCCTGCGCGAGCCGCGCCGAGAAAAGCGCCCACCCCGCGTTGAGTTCCAGGACGGAGTCGCCGGGTTTGAGCGCCAGCCGCGCCGCCAGTTCCCGCTCGTCGGCGCGCTGCGCCTCCTCCAGTGTCGCCGCGCCGCCCCACGCCCCGGTGCCGAGAGCCCGGCTCTCGCCCACCATGCGGGCGTAGAACTCCTCGGGGGTCTCCTCCAGCAGCCCGCGCCCGTGTTCCTCCGGAGGGGGTTTGGGTTCGGGCCCCACCGCGCCCAGCATCACCGCCGTGCGGACGATCTCGCGTTTGTCGTCGCCGCTCAGCCGGATCGACTCGTCCTCGCGGGCCAGCACCCGCTGCAGCGCGGAGAGCGCCGCGCACACATCGCCCTCGATGTCCAGTTCGCCGGCGACGTAGGCGCGCACGAGACCCGCTTCACCGGGCTTCCACAGCAGCCGCCGCAGCGCCCGCCGGTCACGGACGACGAAGACCGGGGTTCCGGACGTGCCTATGACGCTGCCGTCCCAGGCCCGCACCTGAACCGGCAGCGGATCGCCCAGCAGCCGGGTCAGCAGCGGCTCCAGCCGCCTCGCGACCCCCTCCACCATGCCGTTCCCCCTCGTCACCGCCGCACAGCTGATCTTAGAACTCCCTCCGGTATCTCACCTCCCTTCGGCGGTGTGTGGCACATGACACGGTGCGGATGACCGTTGGGGGCCGAGATTTTCCACCGGATCCCCGAACTCGGCGCGGGTTTCCGTCGTCCCATATTCCGTAACCACCTTTCGTGCCGCCTCTGGCGCCGCACGAGGGGCCCCAGGGGGCACACCTCCGGCGGGGGCCGGACGGCGGGGACGGGTCAGGGCCTGCCGGGGGCGTTCAGCGGCGGAGCCGCTGAGCCCGGCCCTGTCCCACCCCGCGCTCCTGTGCCGCGGCCGCGGGACCCCTCACAGCCCCGCCGCCTCCTTGGCGCCGCGGAAGACCTCGTCCAGCATCGCCTCGGTCACCCGGCCGGTGAAGGTGTTCTGCTGTGACGGGTGGTAGCAGCCGAGCAGCAGCGTCTCCCCCACCCTGGCCCGTGCGCCGTGCGTGAACTTCGGGCGGGGCCGCGGCAGCGCGAGCCCCGACTCGGCCAGCGCTGGCCACAGCGCCTGCCAGGCGAACCCGCCGAGCGCGACGATGACCTTCGGCCGGGTGAGGAGGAGTTCCCGCACGAGCCAGGGCCGGCAGGTGTCGCGTTCGGACGGCAGCGGCTTGTTGTCCGGCGGCGCGCAGCGGACGGCGGCGACCATCCGGGTGTGGGGCAGCCGCTGCCCGTCATCGGCGCGCACGCTCTCGGCCTGGGTGGCGAGGCCGACGCGGTGCAGCGAGGCGAAGAGCCAGTCGCCCGAGCGGTCGCCGGTGAAGATGCGGCCGGTGCGGTTGCCGCCGTGCGCCGCGGGCGCCAGCCCGACGATGAGGACCGCCGGGTCCTCCGCGCCCCAGCCGGGGACCGGGCGCCCCCAGTACTCCTCGTCGCGGAAGGCCCTGCGCCGTTCCACCGCCACCTGCTCGCGCCAGGCCACCAGCCGGTCGCACGCCCGGCAGACCGACTCC
>JAFACJ010000075.1 GCA_023425615.1 Actinomycetes bacterium | reverse complement strand
CCCCGGGCCCGCCCCCCCCCACCGGGGGCCCCCCTGGGCCCCGCCCTTTCGGGTTCACAGACGGGGGTCGACGGGCTCGGACTCCAGGGCGAGGACCGCGAAGACCGCCTGGTGGACGCGCCAGAGCGGAGCCCTCTCGGCCAGCCGGGACAGGGCCTCGGCGCCCAGCGCGTACTCGCGCAGCGCCAGCGACCTCTTGCGGCCCAGGGAGCGCTCGCGCAGACGGGCCAGGTGGTGGGGCTCGGTGTAGTCGGGCCCGTAGATGATCCGCAGATACTCGCGCCCGCGGACCTTCAGCCCCGGCTGCACCAGGTTCCGGCGGTCGCGGCCGGTGGCCGGCACCGCGTCGAGCGGCTTGACGACCATTCCCTCGCCGCCCGCCTCCGTCAGGGACAGCCACCAGTCGGTGGCCGCCGCCTCCGCCGCCGGATCGGCCAGGTCCACCAGCCGCGACCCGGTGCGGTGCAGCAGTCCCGACGGGTCGGCGGCGGTCAGCCGGTCGGCCAGGTCCAGATGGCGCCGGTGGTCGAGCTCCAGGTGGGAGCTCCCCTCGGTGGCCAGGAGCTGGAACGGGGCGAGGCGCACGCCCTCCAGGCCGTCCGTCGGCCAGCAGTAGCGGGCGTAGGCGTCACGGAAGAGCGCGGCGTTGCGGTCGCGGGCCGAGGTCCGCTCCAGCAGCGGGCCCACCGGCAGGCCGCGATCGGCGGCGCGGGCCAGCACGGAGACCGCCTCCGGGAGCGCGGTGCGCGCCGCCGCGCCGGTCGCCGCGTACTGGACGCGCAGGAGCTCCTTGGCCTTGGCCGACCAGGGCAGCAGCTCGCAGTCCAGGACCAGCCAGGAGGTGTCGAACTCCGCCCACAGGCCCGTCTCCGTGGCCGCCGCGCGGACCCGCGCCAGCAGTTCCTCGGTGAGCTCCGTCGAGGAGAGGAACGCGCGCCCGGTACGGGTGAACACCGCTCCGGTGGTGCCGTCATCGACACCGAACCTGGCTCGCGCTGCCTCCGCGTCGCGGCAGACGACCGCGATCGCACGGGAGCCCATGTGCTTCTCCTCGCAGACGACGAGGCCGGCGCCCTGGTCACGGTAGGCGGAGAACGCCTCCGCCGGGTGCTCCAGATACCCCTCCAGCGCGGAGGTCGCCACCGGGGCCATGGTCGGCGGCAGGTAGACCAGCCAGCGCGGATCCACCGCGAACCGGCTCATGACCTCCAGCGCGGCGAAGGCGTTCTCCTCCCGCACGGCGACACGGCCGAGGAGCGCCGTCTCGACGCCTCCCGCGCCCAGCACGTCATCGATGTGCAGGGTGTCCAGCTCGCGGTGCACGCCGCCGTCCGCCGTCCCGGCCGGCTCCTCCCCCGCCGCGGGGAACGGCTTGAGGGGCTCGTACCAGACCTTCTCGGCGGGAACGGAGACGATCTCCTTCTCGGGGTAGCGCAGCGCGGTCAGCCTGCCGCCGAACACCACGCCGGTGTCGACGCACAGCGTGTTGTTGACCCACTCGGGGCCCGGTACCGGAGTGTGGCCGTACACGACCATCGCCTTGCCCCGGTACTCGCCGGCCCACGGGTAGCGCACCGGAAGGCCGTACTCGTCGGTCTCCCCCGTCGTCTCCCCGTACAGCGCGAACGACCGCACCCGGCCGGAGGCGCGTCCGTGGTACTCCTCCTTGAGCCCGGCGTGCGCGACGACGAGCCGTCCGCCGTCCAGGACGTAGTGGCTGACCAGCCCGTCCATGAACCGGATCGCCTCTTTGCGGAACTCCTCGGGCTCGGCCTCCAACTGCTCCAGCGACTCGGCGAGGCCGTGGGAGACCGTCACCTTCCGGCCGCGCAGGGCGCGCAGCAGCTTGTTCTCGTGGTTGCCCGGGATGCACAGGGCGTCCCCGTCCGCGACCATCCCCATCGCCAGCCGCAGCACGCCAGGGGTGTCGGGGCCGCGGTCGACGAGGTCGCCGAGGAAGACCGCCCGGCGTGACGGGTGGTGCGCGCCGACCGGGCGGCCCTGCTCGTCGCGGCGCAGCTCATACCCCAGCTCCGCCAGCAGCCGCTCCAGCTCCGCGCGGCAGCCGTGGACGTCGCCGATGAGGTCGAACGGCCCGGTCAGCTCGCGCTTGTCCGTCCAGGACTTCTCATAGGAGATGGTCGCCGCATCGATCTCCGCCTCGTCGCGCAGCACGTAGTACCGCTTGAACTCGCGGCCGAGACCGCGCATCCCCCGGCGCAGCTCGCGCCGCTGGCGCGGGATGACGTGATCCGGCAGCCGGCGTTCGGGACGCGCGGCGTTGCGCGTCCTGGCCAGCTCCTCGGGCACGTCCAGGACGATGGCGACGCTCAGCACGTCGTGGTCCTTGGCGATCCTCAGCAGCGACTCGCGGGACTTGGGCTGGACGTTCGTGGCGTCCACCACCGTCAGCAGCCCGCGGCGCAGCCGCTTGGCGACGATGTAGTGCAGCAGGTCGAAGGCGTCACCGGTCGCCGACTGGTCGTTCTCGTCGTCGGAGACCACCAGCCGGCAGTGGTCGGAGGAGACCACCTGGCCGGGTTTGAAGTGCCGTGCCGCGAAATACGACTTCCCCGAGCCCGAGACGCCGATCAGCACCACCAGGCCCAGCTCGGGCAGCAGCAGTTCGGTCACCGGCGAGCCTCCCTCCGCGAGTCGTGACGGCCGCCAGTATCCCGTGATGATCACGGGAGCGAAACGGATTTACCGGTCCTCGGGCGGTGCGATGAACGACTCGAGGCCGCGCAGGAAGACCTCCATGCCGAACTCGAAGCGCTCCTGCCCGTCCCCTTGCGTGAGGAAGTCCACCATCGAGGTGATCCGGGGGAAGCGTTCGGGCGGAAGGCTCGTGAAGTAGCCGATGAGCCTCTTGTGCCACTCGTAGATGTCGCGGCCCTGCTGCTCCTTGGCCTGGAAGATGGAGGACTCGAAGGCGTCGGCGTCGAGCATCAGCACGAGCCGGTCGATGGACCACGCGGCGACCTGCTCCGGTATCCCCGCCCCGACCAGCAGATCCAGGAGGAACTCCGCGATCCGCAGCTGGTTGGGGCCGGTCGGCACGTTGGCCAGCGAGACGAAGGAGATGTCGCGGTGGGAGGTGTAGACCCGGTGGCACTCGCGGCAGAACTCCTTGAGCTGCTCCTTCCAGCGTGACGGGTCGGGCTCGGCCGGCAGCCTGATCTCCGCGGCGATCCGGTCGAGCATCAGCTCCAGCAGCTCGTCCTTGCCCGAGACGTGCGCGTACAGCGAGGCGGGCCCGGTGCCCAGCTCCTGTGCGACACGGCGCATGCTGACCCCGTCCAGGCCCTCGGCGTCGAGGATCCTGATCCCCGCCTCGACGATCGCCGCCACGGTCAGCGGCTGCCTCGTCTCGCTCCGGCGGCTCTTGTGCCAGGGGACGGGGGGCATCTGCGGCGTCCCGGACGTCCCCGGGGTCCCTGGCGGCTTGCTCGACATACGAACATCGTACTTGAAGCGAACAGTGTTCGATGAGAACGAACACTGTTTGACAGGCCACCGTTCGCGGCGTAGAACAGTGTTCGTCAAAAAAACAGTGTTCCATCTCCGGCCACTCCAGGGAGCCCGTGTGGAGACCGCAACCCCCTACCGGTGGCGCTGGATCGCGCTCTTCGTGATCCTCGCCGCCGAGGTCATGGACCTGCTCGACTCGCTCATCACCAACATCGCCGCCCCCTCCATCCGCGCCGACATCGGCGGCGGCGAGTCCACCATCCAGTGGCTGGGCGCCGCCTACACCCTGGCCATGGCGGTCGGCCTCATCACCGGCGGGCGCCTCGGCGACATCTTCGGCCGCAAACGCCTCTATCTCATCGGCGCCGCCGGGTTCCTGCTCAGCTCGCTGGCCTGCGGGCTGGCCCAGGAGCCGTGGCAGCTCATCGCGGCACGCCTGGGCCAGGGCCTGCTGGGCGCGGTCATGCTGCCCCAGGGCCTCGGCATGCTGAAGGAGATGTTCGACGAGAAGGAGCAGGCTGCCGCGTTCGGCATGTTCGGACCGGTCATGGGCCTGTCCACCGTCGGCGGCCCCATCCTGGCCGGCTGGCTGATCGACGCCGACCTGTGGGGCACCGGCTGGCGCATGATCTTCCTCATCAACATCCCGCTCGGCCTGTTCGCGCTCCTCGGCGGGCTGGTCTTCCTGCCCTCCCGCCAGGAGGGCGCGGCCGTGCGGCTCGACCTCGTCGGCGCGGTGCTGGCCGCGGCCGGCGCCGGGCTGATCGTCTACCCGCTGGTCCAGGGCCGCGAGCACGGCTGGCCGGCCTGGGCGTTCGCGATGATCGCCCTGTCGGTGGCGCTCTTCGGGTTCTTCGGCTGGTACGAGGCGCGCAAGAGCCGGGGCGGCGGCGAGCCGCTGGTCGAGCCGAGCCTGTTTCGCAAGCGCGGCTTCAGCGGCGGCATGGTCCTCGGCCTCGTCTACTTCTCGGCGATGAGCGGCTTCTGGCTGACCTTCAGCCTCTACACCCAGATCGGCCTCGGATACTCGCCGTTCAAGGCGGGCCTCACCGGGATCCCCTCCTCCCTGGGCATGGTCGCCGCGTTCATCGCCAGCCAGGCGCTGCTGCGGTTCGGCCGCACGGTCATGCACGCCGGGATCGTCATCATGGCGCTGGGCGTCGGCGGGATCATCCTCACCCTCCAGCTCGCCGGGCAGGAGGCGACGCCGTGGCAGTTCGCGCCCGCCCTCGCCGTCGCGGGCCTGGGCATGGGCCTGCTGATGGCGCCCTTCTTCGACACCGTGATGGCCTCGGTCGACGCGCACGAGACGGGCTCGGCCTCGGGCACGCTCACCTCGGTGCAGCAGCTCGGCGCCGCCCTGGGCACCGCGGTCCTGGGCACCGTCTTCTTCGAGCGTGCCAAGGTCGAGGACTTCGTGCACGCCGAGCAGTTCACCCTCGGCGTGGAGATCGCGATGCTCGTCGTCGTCTTCGCCGCGATCTTCCTGCTGCCCCGGTACGCACGGCCGCGGGAGGAGCCAGGAGGCCCCGGCGACGGAGCCGCCGAGAAGACCGCGCTCGCCGCGTGAGACCGCGCGGAGGCACCGTGCCGGGCGCCCCCGGTGCGGTGCCTCCCTGTCTCCGTCCGGCTCAGGAGTCGGGCAGGACGCCGGAGGCGACGACGTCCCGGTACCAGCGGGCGCTGTCCCGCCAGGTGCGGCGCTGCGTCCGGTAGTCGACGTGGATGATCCCGAACCGCTTGCCGTAGCCGAAGGCCCACTCGAAGTTGTCCAGCAGCGACCACACGTAGTAGCCGCGGACGTCGGCGCCGCCCTCGACGGCGTCCAGCACCGCCCCGAGATGGGAGCGCAGGTAGGCGACACGCCGCTCGTCGTGCACCGGCTCGGGGAACGCCGCGCCGTTCTCGGTGATCACCAGCGGGACGTGCGGGTACTCCCGCGCCAGGCGCAGCAGCAGCTCCGTCAGCCCGGACGGCTCGATCGTCCAGCCCATGTCGGTCCTGGGCCCCGGCGCGGAGGAGAACCGCAGGTCCTCGCAGCCCGGCCAGGACGGCTTGCCGGTGCCGCCGGGCTCCACGACCGTCACCGAGTAGTAGTTGACGCCGAGGAAGTCCAGCGGCGCGCAGATCGTCTCGGTGTCTCCGTCGCGCACGAACGACCAGTCGGTGAGGTGCGCGGTGTCCGCCAGGAGGTCGGCCGGGTAGGCGCCCTCCAGCAGCGGCCCGAAGAAGATCCGGTTGCTGATGCCGTCGGCGCGGCGCACCGCGTCGGCGTCCGGGCCCCTGACGACGTGCGGGTTGAGGGTGACGCCCCTGCGTCCGGGCAGCAGCCGCGCGGCCAGCCCGTGCGCGAGGTTCAGATGGTGGGCGGCGGTGAAGGCCGCCTCCGGGTCGCGGCGGCCCGGCGCGTGCTCGCCCGAGCCGTAGCCGAGGAACGCCGAGCACCACGGCTCGTTCAGGGTGATCCAGGTGGGGATCCTGTCGCCCAGCGCGTCGGCGGCGACCGCCGCGTACTCGGCGAACCGGTGCGCGGTGTCGCGGTTCGTCCAGCCGCCGCGCTCCTCCAGCTCACGGGGCAGGTCCCAGTGGTAGAGGGTGGCGGCGGGCTCGATCCCGCGCTCCAGCAGCTCATCGACCAGCCGCGAGTAGAAGTCGAGGCCGCGCCGCTCGACCTTGCCGTACGGCAGGACCCTCGGCCAGGAGATCGAGAACCGGTAGGAGCCGACCCCCAGATCGGCCAGGTGCCCCACGTCCTCGCGGTACCGGTGGTAGTGGTCGCACGCCACCTCGCCGGTGTCGCCGTTCTCGATCGGACCGAAGCCGTCCCAGATGGACGGCGCCCTGCCGTCCTCGGCGACGGCTCCCTCGATCTGGTAGGCGGCGGTGGCCGCCCCCCAGACGAAGCCCTCGGGGAAACGTCTCAACTGTCCTCCATGGGGGGATGACCGCGCCCGGGCTGACGAGCGGCGGCGGGCTGGGCTCCCCGTGATTCTCGTGCACGGGGCGCGGTCCGGCCACTTCCCCCCGGCGGGCTCCGTTCACCTGGAGAACACGCCCATCTGCGTGGGCGGACCGACCTCGGGATCGTCGTCGCCCACCGGGACGTGATCGACCGTGTAGCCGTACTCGGCGGCGACCGCCTCGGCCCACGCCCGGAACTCGGCGCGGGTCCACTCGAACCGGTGGTCGGGGTGCCGCAGGCCCGTCAGGCCCTCGTAGCGCACGTTGTACTCCACGTTGGGGGTGGTCACCACGACCGTGCGGGGCCGCGCGTGGCCGAAGACCACCCGTGCCAGGGCCGGAAGGCGCGGCGGGTCGACGTGCTCGACGACCTCCATCAGCACCGCGGCGTCATACCCGCGGAACCTGTCGTCCAGGTAGGTCAGGGCGCCCTGGAACAGTTCGAGCCGCGCGGCCTTGGCGCTGGGCATCCGGTCGACCTTCAGCCTGCGGCGGGCGATGGCGACCGCGGTGTACGAGACGTCCACGCCGGTCACCCTGGCGAAGGACGGGTCGGCCAGCAGCCGGCCCAGGAGCCTGCCCGACCCGCACCCCAGGTCCAGGACGCTGCGCGCCTCCCGTTCCCGCAGCACCGCGGCGACCGTCTCCAGGCGCCGCTCGTTCAGCGGCTTCGCCCGCCCGGGCTCCGCGCCCTCGCCCCGATCAGCGTGCAGACGCGCGTCCGACGTCTCGCCGTCCGTGGCAGGACGCGCGCTGTCGAGTTCTGGACGATCGGCGTCCGGCAGGTCGAAGCTCTCCTCGGGCAGGCCCTCGGCGTCGGCGAGCCGGCCCAGCGCCGCCCGCACCAGACCGCGCCGGTTGCCCAGGTAGCGGCGGGTGATCGCGGTGCGCTCGGGGTGGGAGGCGAGCCAGCCGGACCCGGCGCGGACCAGCTTGTCGACCTCGTCGGAGGCCATCCAGTAGTGCTTGGCCTGGTCGAGCACCGGCAGCAGCACGTACACCTGGTTCAGCGCGTCGGCCAGCCGCACCGAGCCGCGCAGCGTCAGCGTGACGTACCGGGAGTCGCCCCACTCGGGGAACCGCCCGTCCAGCGGGACGGGCTCGGCCGCGACCTCCCAGCCGAGCGGCTCGAACAGCCGCCGCGCGAAGTCCGGGCCGCCCTTGCACGGCAGCGCCGGCAGCGCCAGCTCCAGCGGGACCGGCCCGTCGGCCAGCTCCTGGCGGGCGGGGCAGCGTCCGCGCATGGCCGTGCGGAAGACCGCGTTCAGCGCCGAGGACAGCAGCGACGAGGCGGCGTAGGGCCGGTCGTTGACGTACTGGCTCAGGGAGAAGTCGGGGCTGTCGCCGCCCCTGCCGCGCTGGAGGGCGACCGGGTCCACCTCCAGCAGCAGCGCCGCGGTGCACCGCTCCGGCGACGCCTCGGGGTAGAGGACGTGCGCCGTCCCGAACGCCTGCTGGAACTCCTGCACCCGGTCGGGGTGCTTGTGCAGGAGGAAGCCCAGGTCCGTCGCGGCGGCGTCGCCCGCCGCGGTCATGGTGATGGTCAGCAGCACCGGCCCAGTCTCCCGCAGACCGACAAAATGCACGATTTGTTATTGGGTGGTGGTTCCGGCGCCTCGGGCCCGGCACCAGAATGGCTCGCTATGCGTCGTCGAATGCGCCGCCGGAGCGCCGTCGTGGCCGTGACCGCCGCCCTGCTGGGCCTGCCGCTGCTGGCCGGATCCTCCACCGCGGCGCCGGGCCCCTGCGGGAGCGTCTCGGCGCGGCCGTGGTGCGATCGCCATCTGTCGCCCGACCGCCGCGCCGGGCTGCTGCTGAAGGCGATGACCCTGGACGAGAAGCTCGGCATGATGTCCGGCGACGACGCGGTGGGTCCGCTGTCCACGGCCACCAATCCCAAGGCGCACGAGGGCACCCTCACCGGCATCCCCCGGCTCGGCGTCCCCACCGTGCTCATGGCCGGCGGCGGGCCCGCCGGGATCCGGCAGGGCCCGGGCACCGCGATGCCCGCCCCGATCGCGCTCGGCGCGGGCTTCTCCACCGCCGACGCCGCACGGTACGGCCGGCTCGTCGGCGACGAGGGCAGGCGCCGGGGCAACGACATCGTCCTCGGCCCCGCCCTGGACATCCTGCGCCTCCCCACCGCCGGACGGGGGTACGAGTCCTACGGCGAGGACCCGTA